>JANLFX010000088.1 GCA_024653325.1 Anaerolineae bacterium | reverse complement strand
ATTTAGGACATCTCGGGGCAGGCCTGCCGGGGGGCCCGGGGGTGTCCCCCACCCCCCGGGTGGGGAGCTTTGCCCCCCCGCCGATTTGCCGTCGGGCCTGAAAGTGCACAACCCAAAGTGTAAACCAATTGTAAACCATCCCCAAACTTCCATGAAAAAAGAGGAGGACCTCATGCGACACTTTCTAACCATCGCCGACCTGTCACCGGACGAAGTGTGGTCGTTGCTGGACCAGGCTCGCGCCTTAAAGGACGAGCGCCGAAAAACCGGCGAAAACAAACCGCTGTTGAAAGGCAAGACCTTGGGCATGATTTTCCTGAAGCCCAGCTTGCGTACCCGCGTCTCTTTTGACATGGCTATGATCCACCTGGGCGGCCAGGCCCTTTACCTGTCCCCAAACGAGATTCAACTGGGCAAGCGGGAAAGCACCGCCGACGTGGCCCGGGTCCTCTCCCGCTACGTGGACGCCATCATGGCTCGCGTGTTCGCTCACCGTGACGTGGAAGAGTTGGCTACCTACTCACGGGTGCCGGTGATCAACGGCCTTTCCGATTTCACTCACCCCTGTCAGGGAATGGCCGATCTGCTGACCATCTACGAACACTACAACAGGCTGACTGGCCTCAAGCTGGCTTACGTGGGCGACGGCAACAACGTGGCCAACTCCCTGCTTTTTGGGGCAGCCAAGACCGGGATGCACATCGCCGTGGCTTCCCCGCCTGGCTACGAACCTAAACCGGCAGTGGTGCACCTGGCGCGGAAGTTCACCGCCGAAAGCGGTAGTGAGATAATCATCACCAATGACCCCCGCCAGGCTGTGGCGGACGCCGACGTGATCTACACCGACGTATGGACCAGCATGGGCCAGGAAGAGGAAACCGAACAGCGATTAAAGATTTTCCCACCCTACCAGGTAAACAGTGCCCTGGTGGCCCAGGCCAAACCGGAGGTCATTGTCATGCACTGTCTGCCTGCCCACCGGGGGCAGGAAATCACCGACGAGGTCGCTGACGGGCCTCATTCCGTCATTTTCGAACAGGCCGAGAACCGGATGCACGCCCAGAAGGCGATATTGGTTAGTTTGTTGCTCGAACAGTAGGACGGGTTTAAGCCCGTTCTATCGTAGGCGGAGGTGTGTCATGGCTGGCAACCAACAAGTTTTCGAACAGGCTATGCGGCAAGCAGCCGACTATGCCTGGGATCGGCAATGGGATAAAGCTATCAGCGCGTACATGAAAGCCCTCACCGAGTTTCCAGACGACTTGATGGCTCTCACCGGAATCGGCCAGGCACTCCTCGAAACCCGGCAACTGAGCAAGGCGCTAAGCGTGTATCAGCGGGCCATCAAGCTTGCCCCTGAAGATCCAGCCATTCGCTGCCGGCTGGCAGACGTGCTGGATCGCCTGGGACGCCAGGACGAGGCCGTGGCCACTTATATGACGGTCGCCGATGCCTACCTTCGTCAGCGGATGGTGGAACAGGCCATTGAGACCTGGCAGCAAGTCATTCGCCTATCGCCTGGAAACGTGCAGGCCCATCAGAACCTGGCCAAAGCCTATGCCGGGCGGGGTCAGACGGAACGGGCTATCCACGAATACATCGTTTTGGCTGCCATATACCAGAAACAAGGGGAAATAGAACAGGCTACCCAGCAGTGCCAGGCAGCTCTGCAATTGGACGCCCGTAACGCTGAGGCGAAAAGAGCCCTCCACGATCTGAAGAATAACCAGCCTATCCAGGTACAATTGGACCTCGAAGCACCGACCGTGGACGTATGTGAGGGACCAACTCCTGCCGAGACACCCACTGAAAAGGCGAGTAGCAGTAGCCCTGCCGATCAGGCCCGACAACGGGCCCTGTCGGAACTGGCAGAAGCTTTCTTCGAAGAGGGCGAGGAAGAGGAAGTTCCCGCCGCCGGGCTGAGCGATTACACTCGCGGTGGCCCGCGGGTGGCGGTCGCCCAGGAGATGACCAGAGCCCAACTCGATGCTCTCATCGGGCAGGCCATTGACTACCAGATGCACGGACGGGTAGAAGAAGCCATTGACGCCTATCGGCGGGCAATTGAGGGTGGGGTCAACACCGCCGCCGCCCACTTTAACCTGGGCCTTTTGTATCAGGAGAAGATGCGCTTCGACGAGGCCATTGTCCATCTGACGGAGGCCATGCGTGACCCGGATTACATCCTGGGGGCTCGCTTCGCCCTGGGACAGTGCTACCGGGCTCAGGGCAAGCTCGATGAGGCCTTAGCACACTTCATCGAGGTGCTCAAAATCGTGGACCTGCAGACGGTGCAACGCGATCAGGTGGATGACCTCATCCAGGTTTACGAGAGTCTGACCGGTGGCTTTATGGCCAAAGGCAGTCCAGAGGAAGCCGAGCGCTTCGCCAATGCCCTGGTCGAGTTTCTGAGTAGCAAGGGCTGGGAAGACAAGGTAGTGGAGGCCCGTCACCGCCTGGATAGCATCACTGAAGAAGGGACGACGATGAGCCTGGTGGAAATGCTCGGCGTGCCCGGCTCCGAGGAAATCATGAGTGCCATGAGCATCACCCAGGAATACATTAAGCGCAACATGCTGTTCACGGCCATGGAAGAGTGCTTCTGGGTCATTCAACGCTTCCCGTTCTACCTTCCCTTGCATATGCGCCTGGCTGAGATCCTGCTGCGCGAAAATCGCATTGAAGAAGCGGCGGCCAAGTACCTCACCGTGGCCGAGGTGTACCAGACCCGTGGCGACTTCCAGCAGGCCATCAGCGTCTACAAGAAAATCCTGCGCCTGACACCCATGGACGTCAGCGTCCGGGCCAAACTCATTGACCTGCTGGTCAGTCACGGGCAGATTGATCAGGCCCTGGAACATTACATGATCATGGCCGACTGCTATTATCAGTTGGCCCAGGTGAGTAAGGCCTTGGAGAAATATAACGAGGCTTTGCGCCTGGCCCCCAGGGGCGATCCCAAGCACGGCTGGCAGGTGCAGATACTGCACCGTATCGGCGATATAGAGATGCAGCGGCTGGAGTGGCGACAGGCCACCCGTATTTATGAGCAAATCAAGAGTATAGCCCCCACGGATGAAAAAGCGCGCGTCTATCTGGTAGACCTGTACTTCAAACTCAAGGAGAAGGAAAGGGCATTGGCCGAGATTGACGAGCTGACCGCTCTTTACGAACGACAGCACAAGCCGGATAAGATTCTGGCCGCCCTGGAAAACGCTATCACGTTGCGACCCGAGGAATTATCGCTGCGGCAACGCCTGGCCCAGGCCTACATTAAACAGGGAAAAAAGGCTGAGGCCATTGAAGTGCTGGATACCCTGGGCAAAGAGCAGCTCGATAAGGGCCTCAAGGACCAGGCCGCACGCACTATCCAATCTATTATTGCCCTGGAACCACCTAATCCGGAGGCGTATCGCAAACTCCTGGCCCGCATTCGCCCTTGACCCCTCCTGAACCCTCCCGCAGGCTTCAAACCTGCGGGAGGGTTAGACTGTCGTGTTGTTGGAGGCTGATCGTTGGATTTGTACTGGATTTTTCAACGCCTGGATTGGCTGAGTGTCATTGATATCTTGCTGGTAGCTTTGATTTTCTACTGGCTGCTATTCCTGGTACGGGGCACCCAGGCGGTGCAGTTATTGCGTGGCGTGCTCATCCTGGTAGTGTTGGCAATTCTCATTACCAGTATCTTTCCTCTGCGCGCATTCAGTTGGCTGGTGCGCAACGCCGTTCCCGCGTTGCTGGTGGCCATCCCTGTCATCTTTCAACCTGAACTACGTCGCGCATTGGAGCGGCTGGGCCGTACCGGATCACTGCTCGCCCTGCCCTCGCAGGACACGCTCATTGAGGGAGTTCTCGATCAGGTGTGCCTGGCCTGTGAACACCTGTCTGAACACCGCCACGGAGCCCTCATAGTGCTGGAGCGAGAGACAGGGCTACAGGAATACATTGATACCGGCATCAAGATCAATAGTGAGGTCTCGGCAGAACTGCTGGAAACCATTTTCTTTCCGAATACTCCCCTGCACGATGGGGCGGTGATTATCCGCCAGAATCGGGTGGTAGCGGCAGCCTGCGTGCTACCCCTTACCTCGAGCCACCTCGCCGACCGCCAATTGGGGCTGCGGCATCGGGCGACCATCGGGGTAACTGAGCAAAGCGACGCGGTGGCCGTGGTGGTTTCCGAAGAAACGGGCATCATTTCCATCGTCCACAACGGGCGGATCATCCGTCGCCTGGATGGCCGCCGGTTGCGCAAGCTCTTAGACGCGTTCTATCAGCCACAGTTGGTTTACCTGGGACCTCGCTGGTTGCAATGGCTAACACGCATCAGGAAAAGCAGTGGGTGGAAGCGGATAAGCGGATGAAGGTTTCCATCCTTCCATCTTCCCATACCAAAAGTGAGAGTTGGAATGAAGACTGTTAGCAGATGGCGTCGGATAATGAACAACTTGTGGTCGGGAATGCTGGCCCTGGCTCTTGCCACCATCGTCTGGGTGGTGGCTGTCAACGAGGAGAATCCAATCTCCGAGGAGATGTTCAAAGAGCCTATTCCCATTCAGGTGGTTAATAAACCGGACAATCTATATCTGTATGGCGAGGTCACAGAACAGGTACAGGTACGCATCCGGGCCCCCCAGACAAGCTGGAATAGCTTGACCGCCGCCAAATTCGAAGCGAAAATAGACCTGGCTGGCCTGCCACCGGGGCGTCACGATGTGCCTGTCCAGGTCACCTGTGCCGACCGGGCAGTGCGTATCCTTGAGATTAACCCGACCACTTGCCTGGTGCGCCTGGAGCAGATCACCAGTCGCCGGGTGCCAGTGCAGATCAACGTTCTGGGCAGCCCGGCCCTGGGATACACGCGACGAGCTCAGACCGTGATTCCAGACCAAACTGAGGTGAGCGGGCCGGAGTCCATGGTGAACCAGGTGGAAAAAGCGGTGGCCGATCTCTATCTGCGCGGCGATGAAAAGGATACGCTGGAACGAGAGATGCACTTGTCCGCCAGGAATATTAACGGCGAACCTATAGGTTGGGTCAAGCTGGACCCGCCCACAGCCACAGTGCGCGTGCCCATTGAGCAGGAACATGGCTTCAAGGAGGTCGCCGTGCGGGCGGTGATCTCTGGACAGGTAAGTTCCGGTTATTGGGTGAGCAACGTTTCGGTGGAACCGGCCACGGTGACTATCATCGGCAATCCGACGTCGCTGCAGAACATCCCTGGCTATATAGAAACCACGCCGATAGACGTCAGTGGAGCGGATGACAACATTAGTCAGCGTGTGCCCCTGGCCCTGCCCAGCGGAGTATCGGTGCTGGGTGAACAGGCGGTGCTGGTCAAAATCAATGTGACTGCCATCCAGGGCGGTCTGACCGTGCAGCGAGAGCTGGTTGTGCAAGGGGTGGCGGAAGGGTATCAATACCGCGCCTCACCGGACACGGTGGACGTGATCCTTTCCGGACCGCTGCCCAAGCTGGAGACCCTGCGCCCGGGAGATGTGGTGGTCATTTTGAACCTGTATGGGTTGGAAGAAGGTACGCATATAGTCAAACCGACGGTGCTGGCTCCGGAAGGTGTTGTGGTGGAAAGTGTCCTGCCGGCCACCATTGAAGTGCTCATTGCCCGTGGGGCCTTGCCCACTTTCACTCCCACGCCAGCGGTCACCCCGACGCCTACGGCGACACCAACGCCCATACAGCCTACACCCACGCCTACTCCGACGCCAACGCCGCTGCCCACGCCCAATTGCCCCCATCCGCTGGCTCATCTTACTGAGCCTCGTGTCGGAGCGGTAGTGCAGGGAAAGGTGGAGTTGTACGGCACCGCGGCCATCGAGAAATTTGACTACTACAAAATCGAGTTTCGCAGCGATGAGGCGACTGAATGGGCATTTGTCGCTCGCTACAACCAGCCGGTGACCGATGGTTTGCTGGCCGTGTGGGACACGTCGAACTTGCCTGCAGGACGATATTGGGTGCGGCTGGTGGTGGTGGATACTATCGGCAATTACTTTGACCCCTGTGCCGTGCCGGTGCAGGTGGTACACTGATGCAAGTTGCAGGTTGCAAGTTCCAGGTTGCAATGGCGCACTTGAAGCTTGAAACTTTGAAACCTTGAACCTTGAAACCTTGAACTTGAGAGAGTTGATGACTAAACCCATCGTGGCCCTGGTGGGCCGCCCAAACGTAGGTAAATCCACACTGTTCAACCGGTTGGCCGGCGAACGGCTGGCCATCGTAGACGAGACACCGGGCACTACCCGCGACCGGCTGTACGCCGATGCGGAGTGGGCTGGCGCCTTTTTCACCGTGGTAGATACTGGCGGAATCGAATTTGGGGCCGAGGACGGCTGGCTGGTACCCGGCAGCGAGGTCACCCCCCTTTCGGTGGCCTCGCCGCAATACATCCGTCAGATGCGCGCCCAGGCGCAGGTGGCCATTGATGAGGCAGACGTGATCGTGTTTCTGGTGGATGCCCAGGACGGGCTTACCGCTGCCGATGAGGAGGTGGCCGAGATCCTGCGCCGTACTCGCAAGCCAGTGCTCGTTGCAGTCAACAAAGCAGACAACGAGCGTTTGCGCCAGCACGCTGTCGAGTTCTACGCCCTGGGCCTGGGTGAAGTGTATCCCATTTCAGCGCTGCACGGCACAGGCACCGGTGATCTGCTGGATCGGGTGGTGGCTGCCTTCCCGCATGGGGAGGAGGCGGAGGAGATCGAGGCGGTGAAAATCGCCATCGTGGGTCGGCCCAATGTGGGGAAATCCAGCCTGCTGAACAAGCTGTTGGGCGAGGAACGGGCCATTGTCAGCCCGATTCCGGGCACCACCCGCGATGCCATTGACACGTTTCTGGAGTGGGAGGGCACGCCGGTGGTCCTGATTGACACGGCAGGCATCCGCCGCCGGGGTCATATCGAGCGCGGGATTGAAAAGTACAGTGTGTTGCGGGCTCTGCGGGCCATCAACCGCGCGGACGTGGTGTTGTTGCTGATTGACGCCACAGAAGGGGTCATCGCCCAGGACGCGCACATCGCTGGCTACATTCTGGAGGAAAGCAAAAGTGTGGTGGTGGTGGTCAACAAGTGGGACGCCATCGAGAAGGACACACACACGATGATGGAGTTTACCAGGCAGGTGCGTACCAGCCTGAATTTCCTGGACTACGTACCGGTGCTGTTCATCTCCGCGCTGACCGGTCAGCGGGTCAACCAGGTCCTGCCCACTGCTCTGCAGGTGCAACGGGAACGGCTGGTGCGCATCCCCACGGCGGAACTGAACCGCATCATCCGCGACGCGGTGTACCGACACCAGCCGCCCTCCAAATGGGGCAAACGCCTGAAATTCTTCTACGCCACCCAGGCCGAGGTAGATCCGCCGACCTTTGTGTTCTTCGTCAACGACTGGCGGCTGGTGCATTTCTCCTACGAGCGTTACCTGGAGAACCAGTTGCGCGCCCATTATCCGTTCACCGGCACGCCACTGCGCCTGGTCTTCCGGAATCGGGGGAAGGAGTAGAGTGGACTGTTAGCTCGCCCTCGGTCTCTTTGCAGCCGGTTAAGTCTCCCACCCTTCTTCACATCACTACTTCTGGCAGAATGACGGACCACCGGCCTGTCCCTATTGGCTGAAACGAAAAAGGGCCGGGATCATTCCCAGCCCTCTTTTGCTTCTTTCACGATGTCCTTCCGCCGCTCACCTGGGCTCCGCAGCGCTCGCAGAACCTGGCCTGCGGGCGCAGGGCCTGACCGCACTTGGGACAGGTAAGCTGCAAGGGCTGGCCGCACCGGTCACAGAATTTCGCTCCCGGACGCACAAAGTAGCCGCAAGCGGGACAACGAGGAGCCTGCGACACCACCGGAGTGGGGCCGGACACCTGGCGCTGCCAGTCAGCCTGGACCTCCCCGGCCAGTGAGGAGAGGGCTTCTTTAGCTGCCCCCACCCCCTTTTCCAGCACCTCCTCCCCTTTCTGCAATACCTGCTGCCCTTTCTCGCGCCCCTCCTGGATCAGGCTTTCGGCGACGCGCTTTTGCATCCTCGCCTGCCCGCGCGCGGCGCTGCTCAGCGCCCAGCGTCGTATCTTGCTCCTGCCCAGGACAATGGCGATGATGAGGGTCAGGCACAGGGCCAGGGGAATCAGAATGGGAACGGGCATGGTGGCGGGGAAACCCATCTGCCAGGCCCAATAGCCCAGGACGAGGGCGATGAGGAACAGGACGACCAGCACGATGGTAACCAGGTGGCGCAACAGAAAACCGGCCACTTTCCAGCCGCTTTGCAAGAAAAATACCCCTGCTTTCAGGCTGCTCTTGTTCATTCAGACCTCTCTCAGGTAACGATAGTCTCCCTCTTGGGTGTTGCTGACCCAGTTCTACCGCGGAGAACGCCGAGAGCGCAATCATCCGATTAATCAGATTAATCCGATGATAAAACTCGGCGTTCCTTCGACCACGCTCAGGACAGGCCTCTGCGGTTAAAAAACGAGATGGGTGGCGTATAGCAACACTCAACAGGGAAACCACCCAGGTGACAGTCACTTTGGAAGTGACTGTCACCCGACTTTCGTCCCGCAGCTATCGCAAAATTTGGCGCCGGGACGAAGGGCAGCCCCGCACTGGGGACAGGCAAGTTGCAGAGGTGCGCCACAATTGTCACAGAACTTGGCTCCCGCCCTCACGGGCTGTCCGCAGGATGGACAGCGAGCAGCAGAAGGGGCCGGGGCGGGAGCAGGAGCGGCGACAGGAACCGGGCCAACGACAGGCACCTGACCGGTGGCTACGTACTGATCAATCAACTGGAAGACCTGACTGGGGAGCTGTTTCTGCTTCCAGGCCCCGTAGGCCGCCGGGATGAGGGCGGGCCAGAAGATGAGCACCCCCACCGCGCCCACCGCTGCTTTGTCTATCCACTTGGCGGCTCCCATCTCTACTATCAGGTTCTCACCCTGGAGAGTCATGGTCACGTTCAGGGCAGAGGACATACCCAGGATCGAACGCCAAGCTTCCGGTTGACGGGCCTGCACCACAAAGCCGCCACCAGGAGCTTCCAGAACCTGGGTCTCAAACTTCTGACTCTGGAACCAATTGGAAACTACGCTGGCCAGCTCCCGGATGTCCAGGCCAGGAGCGTGATACATTCTTTGTTCTGTCATTATGCCCTCCCCTCTTCTGCGGTCAATTGCACCAGTCTCTCCATGCCCATAAGCACGGCCCATTCGTAGAAGATATTGGTGAGCTCTTCGTGCAATTCATCGCTCAGCTTCGACTCCAGGGCGCGCAGCATCTCGGCGACTTTCTGCGCCTGTTGCCGTACCTCCTCCGGCTCGACCACCCCATCGGCCAGAGCCGCCTGCCAGCTCTCCATCTGCTCCATGTATTTGGAGAACATCATTTCGTTCGACTCCGGGTCGAACCAACTTTTCCTGGCCATTGCCACCTCCTTGAAAGGGCGTGGGGACGGGCTGAAGGCCCGTCCTACGGATCCGGTACTTTCGCTTCCCTCCGCACCTGGCCCAGCATGGACCACGGTCCGCTCCAGGTGATCTCCACCAGGGCCAGTTTACCCCGCCAATCGGCGTCATCTGCGAAAAAGACCAGCTTGTTCGTCCGCGTCCGGCCCCGCCATTTTCCCTTGTGCCGGTCTTCGACCAGCACCTCGACTGTCTGTCCCAGAAATCGGGCGTTGATCTCGCCGGCGACGCGCTCCTGCAGATCGTCCACGGCCTGGCGGCGGCGTTCCTTTTCGGTGGCGGGCACATCGTCTGGCCAGCGAGCGGCTGGCGTGCCGGGCCGGGGCGAGTAAGCAGCGACATGCACCATGTCGAAGCGCAGTTCCTCCAGCAGGCGATGGGTGTGCTGGAACTGGGCCTCGCTCTCGCCACAGAAACCGACGATGACGTCGGTGGCCAGGGCGGCGTCGGGAATGGCGGCACGGATGCGTGTTACCAGGTCACGGTACTGGGCCACGGTGTAACGCCGGCCCATACGTTGTAACACCTCGTCATCGCCGGATTGCACCGGCAATTCGAAATGCTCGCAAACCTTTGGCAACCTGGCCACGGTCTCGATGAGCTGTTCGCTCATGTCCGCCGGGTGCGAGGTGAGGAAGCGAATACGCCACAGGCCCTCAATCTGGTGCACGGCGTGAAGCACGTCCGCCAGAGTGGGCCGGTCAGGCAGGTCGGAGCCATAAGCGTCTACGTTCTGGCCCAGCAGGGTTACCTCCCGCGCACCCCGACTGACCAACCCTTGCACTTCGGCCACAATCTGGTCAACGGGCCGGCTGCGTTGTGGACCTCGCCGCAGGCGGACAATGCAGTAGGTGCAACGATGGTCGCAGCCGGTGCTGATGGGTACGTAGGCGGAGACGGGGGAGCTGGGTAGTTGGGTGGTTAGGTGGTTAGGTGGTTGGGTGGTTAGGTGGCTGGCGAGGGCGAGGACGGCGTCCACATCCGATGGGGCGGCGAACAGGTCCACGTAAGGGTACTGCTGCTGCAAGCGAGTGACATCGCCCACGAAGCAGCCCATCACCGCCAGCAACAGGTCGGGTCGGTGGCGTTTCAGGCTCTTGAGCGAGCTCAGGCGACCGATGACTTTGTCCTCGGCACCTTGGCGGACGACGCAGGTGTTCAACACGACGAGGTCGGCCTGCTCGGCGCGCGGCGCGGGGCAGTAGCCGAGAATGGTCAGCCCGTCGGCCAGGCGCCGCGAATCGGCCTCGTTCATCTGGCAGCCGATGGTCCAGAGGTAATAAGTTCTGGGTGAAGGGCCGCACTGGTGCATGAATACTCCAGGTACCGCGGATTGAAAGACAAGCCATAGTTTATCCGCAGTCTCGTGTTTTGTCAAGAAATAGGTAGGGGCACAGCATACTGTGCCCCTACAAGACGGGTTGTACCCTGAGCCGGTGATCAATGGTAGTTACGCAGGACGATGGGCAGGTACACTTTAGTGGCCCCCTGGCCCATTATTACCGGCGCGGGGCCAAAGACATTGTTGGATTCATCACTCTCCGGCACAAGAGAGGCACGCTGCCAGAGGATGGGATTGGTCGGGTAATCGTAGTTATCTACCTTGACGTACACGCTATGCCCCTCCATCGTGCTGAATCCCGGGTACGTGAAATGCACATCCCGCGTCTGACCGGGGTAGATAGCTGAGGAAATACCCCACAAGACGTTTGTGTCCCCCGGGTCAATCGGCACAGCGGGATAAGAGAGCGGCGGGGAGGGCTTATCCACGAACACGTTGACGTAGAAACCACCCTTGTTACTGGGGTTCCACGCTGGACCGGTTCCCTGGTTACGCACGCGCACAGTGAAAGTTACCGGCATGCCGACCAGAAGAGTCTCTGGGGTAATGGTAACGTCTTCGATGACCAGGTCTGGTACACCGATAAAGGGTGAGCTCGCGTTGTCAGTGGAATTGGAGTCCGGGCCGAAGTTGTGATTATCACCAATGGTAAACGTCGGCTCAATCTGGGCCAGGCCCGCGGGTAGGACCAAGCTGCCACCCTCGGCGGTCTGAGTGATGATGGAGACGACGAACTGGACGTTGCCGCTGGCCCCCGCATTCAGGATGCCTAGACTGCGGGTGTAAACCGTGCCATTGGCTGTGGACCAGCCACTGCCGCGATAGTCGGTGTAGGCGGGCCGGGTAGCAGTGAGCACCACGCCGCCGGCGGGCACGTCACCGGTATTGGTGTAAAACAGGGTGTACGTGATCCACTTGCCGGGGTAAACCGTATTGTCGTCGTAGCTGGCGATGAGCCGCAGGTCCACGGCGTTGACCTGGGTCTGTTCGGAATCGCTCACTGTGCCGGCAAGCTGGGAGCAGCTCATCCGCACCGTGCTGGACAGCACGGCCTCCGGCGGCAGCGGGCCGTTGACCGTAGCCGTGACGACGATGGTTCCGTAGCCGCCCAAGCCATTTAATTGACCCAGCCGCCACACGTTGTTACCGGAGGTCGGCGCCGGTTTGGCGGAAATGCTCCCCAGGCGACTGTCCCAGGTGGCGGTGATCACCGTGTTGGTGGCGTTGGCGTTGCCCGTATTGGAATAGGCAATCGAGTAGGTGATGATCTGTCCGGCGTGAACCGGGTCAGGCTGATCCTGAAGCGAGATGCCCAGCACCGGCGCAGAATTGACCTGGGCTATGGCGGTGGCGTGGTACGTGTCGGTGATTTCCCGGCAGGTCATCTCGACCAGGTTAGTCAGCGGCAGAGTGTCGGTCAGGGGAGCGTCCACGGTCACGGTGACGACGATGGTGCCACTGCCACCCTCGCCGGGCAACAGGCCCAGTTTCCACACGTTGTTGCCTTCGTTGGGCATGGGGCTGGCGCTGACAAAGTTCACGTGGGCATCGTAGGTGTCGGTGATGACCAAGTTGGTGGCGTTAGCGTTGCCGGTGTTGGAGTAGGTGATGGTGTAAGTGAGCGTCCCCCCGGCTTCGACCACGGACAGGCCAGCCCGTTTGGCGATGTACAACTGCGGGCGGGAGCGGACATAGGTGACCAGGGAATCGCCACTGGGCTCGGTTTCGAAGCTGTCAATGTAGGCAGTGTTTACCAATGAAGTGCCGTTGGTCAACGGGCTGGTTACCCGAACGGCGAGCGTGCGGCTGCCCCCCTGGTCCTTGGGCAACGCTCCTACGGTCCAGGAAACAACGCCATTGGCGTAGTTATAACCTGGCGTGGCGTAGGCTAAGGTGGTGTACGGCGGCAGGTGATCGCTGAGCACGACGTCGTTCGCTAGGCTTTGGCCAGTGTTGGTATAGGTCAGGGTGTAGGTGATGCGTTGCCCGGCGTCCACCGGGTCTGGCGTGCCAGTCAGGTGTACCTTCAGATCTGGCGATTTGACGGTGGTGGTCACGTCCGCGCCGACGACCGGGGCCGTCTGGTCACAGTCAATGCGATAGCCGGTGTTGGTGATCACTGTGCCGGCGGGCAGGGGTGAATCCACCGTGACGTACAGGTACACATCCTTACTGCTCCCCGCTTCTAGCAGGCCGACGTTCCAGGTGACTACCCGGTTGGCGTGCACGCCGGGTGGGTTGCCCGCCGTGTGCGAAAAAGTGGTGCTGATGGGTACGTAGTCGGTGATGACCACGCCGTAGGCGTCCTCGTTGCCGCTATTGCTGTACTGGATACGGTAGGGTATCTCGCTGCCGGGATCCACGGGGTCAATGAGGTCGGTCTTGGTGATGCTCAGCACGGGGCGGCTGTGCACGGTGGTGGTCACCGTGGCCGCGACCACCGGATCGGTCTGCTCGCTGTCCATCTGGGTGGTGCTGGTGAGCACGGTGCCGTTGGGCAGCGGCGAGTCCACGCTGGCGGTGATGACGATCTGGTGCGGGCCGTCGGGCGCCAGCGAGGAGAAGCTCCAGGTGCGCACGTGGCTTGTGCCGCTGGAAGCCGGGCTGGAGGACTGAAAGGTCAGGTGGTTATCCAGGGTCTCGGTGATGACAAAGTTCGTCGCGGCGGCGTTGCCGGTGTTGGAGTAAGTGATGGTGTAACTTAGCAGTGCGCCGGCTTCGACCGGGTCTGGGCTATCCCGCTTGGTCAGGTTAAGCACCGGCGCAGTCACAATGATGTTGCCGGTGGTGTCAGTGATAGTAGTAGTCGGCCAGCACGTGGCCTGGATGGTGGCCGTGCCGCTGTATTGCGGGGTGAAGGTGGTGCTGGTGCCAGAGGTGGGAGTAAGATAGCCATTGGCCGGGCCGGTGCCGGTCCAGGTTACCACCTGTGAGCCACGCAGGTTGTCGTACTGGTCGTAGCCCCGCGAGTACACGGTGAGGCTCTGGCGCACGACCAGGGTGGCGGTGATAAACTCGGTTCCGTCCAGGTGCTCAATACGTATATGGTGCAGGCCGGCAGGGTTGATATTGATGTAACCAGTGCCGGTCTTGTCGCCGTACGAGGCGACCACGGTGCGGTTGTCCCCGGCGCGAGTCAGGGAGACGTTGCCGGTCCAGGTACCGGAGACGAAAGCTGAGCCCAGTGCTTCCGTAGGGTTGATGGTGCCGCCGTTGGTAGTGGTCAGCGTGACGGTGTTGTTCCAGTTGCGGAGGATATTGTTATACTCGTCTAGCGGACTGATGTAGGTCAGGAAAGGCACACCCGCTGTGCTAGAGCCGGGCGTGGTCACCGAGAAGTGATCCAGCGGCCCCGGCTGGATGTTCACCGTGGTGGTGACCGTGCCCGTCCCCCCGTCGTCGTCCGTCACCCGCAGGCCGATGATGTAGGGGTTGGGGTAGCTGGCTGCTGTCCAGGTGTAGTACGCGGTCATGCCCACGCCGTCATCGTATTGGCCGTTGTTGTCGAAGTCCCACTCGTAGGTCAGAGTGTCGCCCGCGCCCGGGTCGTGGCTGCCGCTGGCGTCGAAGAAAACAGACACGCCGGCCGTGCCCGTGTACGGGCCGCCCGCGTTGGCCACCGGGTCCACGTTGCTGATGCTGATGGTGCGGGTCACGGTGTCGGATGCATTCTCGTCGTCGGTGACGGTCAGCGAGAGGATGTAGCTGCCGTTGTCGGTGTAGGTGTGGGTGACGGTGAGGCCGCTGCCCGGCGCACTGCCGTCGCCGAAGCTCCAGGTGTAGGTCAATACATCGGCGCCGGGATCGGTGGAAAGGCTCGCGTCCCAGGTGAGGACGCTGCCCTCGAAACCGGACACCGGCCCGGAGATGATCGCCGTGGGCGTGATGTTGTACACCGATACCGCAGTGGTGGTGAGGCCGCTGCCGCCATCATCGTCCAGGACACGCACGCGCACGGTGTAGTCGCCGTCGTCGGTGTAGACGTGGGTGGCGGTGGATTCTGTCTGGTTCACGATTTCCCACGAGCCGTCATTGGTCCAGTCGAAGGAGTAGGTGAAGGTATCGGCGCCGGGATCGGTCTGAGAGGCGGTGACGGTGACGAGCGAACCCTCGGCCACGGGACCGTTGTTGCTGGCCGAGGCCGTGGGGGCGACGTTGTTCACCACATGGCTGGTAGAATTGGACCCCGTGCCCGCGTCTTTGTCGGTGACGGAAACGGTGACGGTGTACGGGCCGTTGTCGGCGTAGACGTGAGAGGGGCCGGTACAAGTGTGGTCGCTGACCGTACCCGTCAGGTTTCCAGAGCCGTCGCCATAGTTGACGATGCAGGTGAAGGGGCCATCGTCTGAGCCTGCGTCGCTGAAGGTGGCACTGGCAGTGACGGCACTGCCCTCATTTGAGGGCTCGGGCGCGGCGCTAGGCATGACAACCGTGGGGGCGACGTTGTATATGTTGATAATCGAGGTCGCGGTGTCCGAGGCGTTGTAGGCGTCGGTCACGGTCAGGGTGAGGGTGTAACCCGCGTCGTCGGTGTAGGTATGGGTGACGGTGATCACGTTGCCCGGCGCGCTGCCATCGCCGAAATCCCAGGCGTAGGTCAGCGCGTCGTTCTCTGGATCGCTGGAGGCGCTGGCGTTCCAGGTGAGACCGCTGCCCTCCGGGCCACTGGACGGCCCGCCAATGACCGCCGTGGGGGGCTGGTTGGTCACGGTGACGCTGGCCGTGCCGGTGATCGTGCCGTTGCCGGCGGCCACGGTGTTCGGAAACGCCCCGATGGTCGTCCCGGCGGTGAACAGCCCGCTGGCGTTGATCGTCCCTCCGCCGTTGACCACCGCCCAACTCAGGCCGGGGTCTGGTATCTCGTTGTTGAACTGGTCGTAGCCATGGGCGGCGAACTGCTGGGTGTGGCCGGGGTGCAGGTCAACACCGAGGGGTGAAACGGCGACGTGATGCAGCGGGCCGGGTTGGATGTCAATGTAACCGGTGCCGCTGGCGCTTCCGGACTGGGCAGTCACCTCGCGGTCATCGCCGGCGGTGGTCAGGCTGACCAGGCCGCTCCACACTCCAGCGGTGAAAGCGCCGGTCGTCGCTGGATTGATCGTCCCGCCGTTGGTGGTGGCCAGCGTGACGCTATCGGTGAACGAGGTGACGGTGTTGTCGTACTCGTCCAGGGCGGTGATGACCGTGGTGAAACCCACCCCGGCGGTGCCCGTGGCCGGCACGTCAACCGCGAAGTGGTGCAAGGGGCCTGGGGCGAAGGTGAGCGACGTGGAGTCGGCCACGGAATCCACCTCGGCGGTGACGGTCACCATCTGCGCCAGGGTGTCCGAGGTGAGTATGGCCTGGGCGCTGCCGCCGGACGCGGTATCGGTGATGGTGTTGCCGCTCTCGAAGGTGCCGGCGGTGGTAGTGAAAGTGACCACCGTGCCGTCGCCTACCCCCTCCAGGGCAGCGGTGAGAGTGGAGGTGGAAATCCCGTTGGCGACGATGCTGGTCGGATCGGCGCTGAGGGTAATGGTGATGTAGCCGTTGCTACCTGTGGGCAGGACTGCGCTTCCAGACACCACATCATCCCCGGCCAGTGTATCGGTGGATACCGGCAATCCGGTGATGGTCAGATCCAGCAGTGATGCTACCGGCTTTGCCGGTGAACTTTCTTGCGCGTTCCTTTCCGGAAGGCGTGGGCTGGCCCCGGCAGGAGACAACCCGCCTGGATTACAGATCAGCAGCGCTGTGCAGAGGAGCATCGTTGCTCCCAGAAGCAGACTCGACCGTCTGAATGAACCTTTCATTACGGCAACCTCCCATCCGCAACAAGCGCAGATGAAGCGACAACAGGGCTCTCCGCTGGATGCGGGAAGCCCTGTCATTGTCTGAAATAGTATGACCGGGGGTCAGGCGAGCGCGGACAGGCTTCCCCCGTTTTTTATCTTATCATGGAAATGTTAGAAAGAGGATAGGGGGTGGTTAAAATTCCCTTAAATGTAGGGCAGGCTTAAGCCAGTTCTACTCTGCCCTCATCGGGAAAGGAAAAAGCATCCCAGGGCCAGCAAGCCAAAGCCGAGGAAAAACCAGGCCGTGCCAGGCCGCCAGGCTCGTAACAACGCCTGGAAATTACTCCGGCGCGCAGCGCGCACGACTGCGGGGGAGTGAGCCTGGCGTTTGCGGGCTAAAGCGGCGTTCTGTTGAAAAGTCTCATCACTGAGAAGATGCAAGGTGGCCATGACGAAGCGGCAGCCCCCATAGACCATTGTTCCCACACTGGCTAAAATCAAGAGCAACCCCAGCCCAGTAAGCCAGACCTGCCCCCATGCTCCCTGCTGGATGAGCGGGTGCAGCGTCTCACTCCACATGGACCAAAGTAGGGCGGCCACGAAGGCCAGCACCACACCCCAGGCCACAAGCACGTCCCAGGAGCGAGGGATGCCTTTCCCTGACCCACGAGCAAGAAGGTAGAAAGAGGCCATGACGAAAGCGGTAGCGGCAATCCAGGCTGTGAATTCACTCCAATCGTTGCTCATTTCGTATCCTCCTTGAAAATATTTGTGCGAGGAATGACCACTTTTTGGGTATGGTAACTGCCTCGACAATGTTAAATTCGGGCTTTTTGACCTCTCCTAACCCCTCCCTCACC
>JANLFX010000087.1 GCA_024653325.1 Anaerolineae bacterium | reverse complement strand
GGCGGCGGCGAAGCCGCCGCCACAAAATCACCCCTCCCCTTTGGTAGGTTGTCTTCGCTCCGTCGCAACCCATTCCCCCTCATCCAACCGCCCCCTATGTCGCCACGGTGGGATACAGACGTCCGCCCAGGATCACCAACCCTGTCACGACTCCCAGCAAGACGCCGATATCCAGCAGCACTCCATAGGTACTCGTTCCACCCATCAACTTCAAGCCTCGCAGCGCATCCACTTCGTACGTGAGCGGATTGATACGCGAGATCACCTGCAGCCAACGCGGCATGATTGTAATGGGATAGATGGCATTGCTGGCAAAGAATAACGGCATCGTCAGCACCTGGCCGATACCCATGAAGCGCTCGCGGGTCTTGACCAGGCAGGCGATAATCAGCGAGAAGGTGGAGAATAGAGCTGCGCCCAAGAGCACGACGACCAGCACACCCGCCAGCGCGAGAGGGTTCCAATTGATCCTCACTCCTAACATCAACGCCAGCACATAGATGATGAATGCCTGGGACAGACTGCGCACGCCAGCCGAAAGCGCCTTGCCCAACACCAATGCCGGACGCGGTGTGGGGCTGACCAGGAACTTGTGGACAATCCCCAGGTCACGCTCCCAGATAATGGCGATCCCGTAGAAAATGGCAATGAAGAGCACGCTTTGAGCTAAAATGCCGGGGGCCATGAAGTCCACGTAGCGCAGGTCACCCACAGGAATCGCACGGGTACGGGTGAAAACCTGTCCAAAGACCAGCAGCCAGAGCGCAGGCTGCACCGCGCGCGTAAACAGTTCCGTCGCATCATGCCGCAACTTACGCACCTCCAACTCGGCGATGACCAAGGTCTTACTCACAAATCTGGTGACGGAAGCCAATGGATTGGTCCAAGGCCACCGGGTCGCCTTAGCCCAGCCGCCGCGCCGTACGCCTTGTTCTTGAGGTCTCACGATAACTGCCTCCTGACTCCAATGTGCCACTCGTATAGTGAATGAACACGTCATCCAACGTTGCCCCATTTCCACCAATGGAATCCTTGAGTTCGGCGGGGGTTCCTAACGCACCGATCTTGCCCAGGTGCATAATCGCAACCCGGCTGCATAGCTTGTCGGCCTCTTCCATCAGGTGGGTAGTCAAGAAGATTGTGGTGCCGTACTGGGTGCGCAGTTTCTCAATGTATTCCCAGACCAGTTTGCGCGCCAGAGGGTCCAGACCAATCGTCGGCTCATCCAGGAACAGCACCTGTGGCCGATGTAGCATGGACTGGGCAATCTCCAGCCGCCGGATCATTCCCCCCGAGTAATTGCGCACCAGTTTGTCTGCCGCATCCGACAAGCCCATGAAAGCCAGTGCCTCGCGCACACGCTCCTCGCGCCCGGTGCGCGGGATGTCGTAGAGCTTGGCAAAGATCAACAGGTTTTCGTAGCCGGTCAGCGAGCCGTCGGCCGAGAGCAGTTGGGGCACGTAGCCGATGCACCGCCGCACGTCGGCAGCCTGGCGGACGATGTCGAAGCCGGCGACCTGAGCACTGCCTTCGGTGGGTGGCAGCAATGTGGTTAGCATCTTGATCGTCGTGGTCTTGCCTGCACCGTTGGGGCCCAGAAGTCCAAATACCTCGCCCGCTTCCACAGAAATCATCAACGCATCCACAGCCGTCAGCGGGCCAAACCGGCGCGTCAGTGCTTCTGTTTTCAGAATGACCATCGGCTTACCTCACTATTCCGGTGTTCGCTTCTTTGGCCGAGGCGAAGGCCCGCCGCAGAGCCTGCATGGCCTGAACGATGGTTGCTCGCTCTTCCGGTGAGAGGGCTGCTAATTTCTCAGTCAGGTGAGCCACTGTGCCCTGGTGCGCTGACTCCAGAATAGACTTGCCTCGCGCGGTAAGCGTCAAGGTGACACGGCGGCGATCGCTCGGGGAGACCTGGCGCACCACCAAGTCGCGCACTACCAGCCCTTCTACCATCTTGGACATCGAAGGCGGGGTTAATCCGACGTGCTCGGCAACATCCGATAACGATGCGCCTTCGTGACGGCCCAGGAAAGCCAGGGCACGAAACTGCGGCACGGAAAGCTCCGGAGTCCGATGGCTGCGCATCTCGCTACGGATGGCGCGCATCACCAGCGGCACTACCTCCAGTACCTCACAGGCACACTCATCAGCCATAGTCTGCATTTTGTTCACCTCTCTAATATTTAGCTTTTCTAATTATATATCCAGTGCAACAACAAGTCAAATAAAAGTGACCGTAGTTTTCGTGGATGGCAAATCGCTGAAAGGTGAATTGACGGGCGTGAACGCTTATAAGGTCAAATATATGCAGCGAGGTGGTGATCAGCACAGGACAAGGTCTCCGGGCTGATGGGGGTAATGAACTTCGACAATGTCACATTTGTCATTGCGAGGGCGCGAAGCGCCCGAAGCAATCTCCAAACAGTAGTAATGAGATTGCTTCGTCGCCGGAGCCTGCCGCGAGCAAAGCGTGGCGGGCGGCTTGCAATGACAGGTAAAGTGGCTCAATGCGGCTCCCTGCTGCAATGTGACATTGTCGAGTGAACTTAGAGCTTTTCTTTATATTTCTCGGGGATGGTTCATCATTCTGGCGGAAATAGGTTTACACTTTTGAAGCCCTGAAAAAATTCTCAAGAGAAAATAGCCCCGCCTTGTGCCCAGATTCAGTGGGTAAATCAGCCCCCACTGTTTTTCCGTTCGTTTTTTGACTTGGGCGACTTCTCTGTCAACGAATATCCAACGAATAAACGAATAGACCGCGATGCTGACCATTCGTTTATTCGTTCCACCATTCGTTGACAGTATGTTGCCCGACTAAAGTGTCAACCCATTCTGAACCATCCCATTTCTCGCCGATCTATGCGCTCTCCGCAGTTAAAAAACCTGTCCTCATCTTGACAGCGGGCGCTTTTGGAGTATGATAAAACACAATAGCTGTGAGCGGAGTCCTCCGGCGGCGTGGCCGCCGTGGACGGGCGCAACACCAGCGCACCGGCTTATATGGCAAAAGCGATACCGGCGCCGGCGTGTGGGGCGAGGTCGCCTGCACCCTAACCTTCCACCTGACCTGAGGAGATCACCCATTGTCAGACCCTATCAAACAAGCAATCACCACCAACCGAGCCTACTACTGCCTGGAATGCGGCAAATGTACAGCGACGTGTCCCGTGGCGCGACAGGACAGCGGGTTTTCACCGCGCCGGATTGTGGAGGAGGTCATTGCCGGGCATGTACATGTTGTGCTGGAGAGCCCTTTGGCCTGGGCCTGCCTCACCTGCCGGCGGTGCAGCGAAATCTGCCCCTCCGATGTGCGTTATTCCGAGTTCACCCGCGAACTGCGCATCCTGGCCCGCGAGACCGGCCACCAGGGCGCGTGCACCCACGGCGATACCATCCACACCTGGATGCGGATGATGGCCGATCCGGCGCTGAAGCAGAACCGGCTGGAGTGGTTGACGGAGGACCTGCAGGTCTCACCGACCTCGGATACGGTGTACTGGGTGGGTTGTCTGCCGTATTATGACGTGCTTTTCCGCCAGCAGGGCTTCCAGGGCGTGGACATCGCCCGCAGTGCTGTGCGCGTGCTCAATGCGCTGGACATCGCCCCTGCCGTCCTAGCCGACGAGCGTTGCTGCGGGCACGACCTGCTGTGGCAGGGCGATATGGACACCTTCCGCCGCCTGGCTGAGTTGAATCTGGAACTGCTACGGGCCACTGGCGCCAAACGCATCGTCACCACCTGCCCAGAATGCGCTTACACCCTCAAAGTGGACTATCCGGCCTACGTGGGTAGCACTGGCATGGAAGTGCTGCACATCACCGAGTTGTTGTCCGCCAACGACCTGCTATCCACCATCCGCCATCCGCTATCCGCTACCTACCAGGACCCATGCCGGCTGGGGCGTTACCTGGGAGTATACGATGCGCCACGCCAGGTTCTGCGCGCCCTAGGCATCGAGACAATCGAGATGACGCACGCGGGAAAAACAGCTACCTGCTGCGGCACCGGTGGATGGACGAGCTGTGGGGCGACGAGCAAGGCTATCCAGGTGGAGCGCCTGCGGGAGGCGCGGGCCACCGGCGCCGAGATGCTGGTCACGGCCTGCGCCAAGTGCCAGATTCATTTCCTGTGCGCCATGGACGATCCCAGGTTGAATGCAGAGATTGCAATGCCGGTGCGCGACCTAGTCACCCTGGTGGCTGGTGCACTGACGTAGGGGCGACCTTTGTGGTCGCCCTGACAGTCATGAGACCTGCCCCTACCTGAAACGGAAAAGGATAGAAGAGAATGATCCACGAAGAGGGATCCTTCAAGAGGGTGAAGGATTTCGGCATCTACCATCAGGTGTGGCGGCCGGAGGGTGATCCCCGTGCCGCGTTGTTGCTCGTGCACGGATACGCCGAGCACAGCGGTCGCTACATCCACGTGGCGGACTACTTCGTCGGCCAGGGCTACGCTGTGTACGCTCTCGACCATCGGGGCCACGGCAAATCGGCGGGCCGGCGGGGATACTTCGAGCGCTTTCAATTCCTGGTGGATGACCTAGACACGTTTTTCGACCTGGTACGCCAGCGAGAGCCAGGACGTACAATCTTCCTCGTCGGCCATAGTATGGGGGGACTGCTGGCGGCAGCATACACTATCCAGCATCCTGATAAGGTGGATGGGTTGGTGTTATCCGGTCCCTGGTTTAGACCCAGCGAGGGCGTGTCACCGCTGTTGCAGGCGCTGAGTGAGATCATTGCTGCCCTGTTTCCCGGTATGGGGGTGACGCGATTGGCAGCCGCGGCCATTTCCCGCGATCCCGAGATTGTGGCCCGCTACGACAGCGACCCGCTGAATTACCGGGGACAGGTGCCCGCCTGTGTCGGAGTGGAGATGCTCAAAACCGCCCAGTGGGTGCTGCGCGACGCACACACGATCACCTGCCCTGTGCTCATCATGCATGGCATCGAAGACAAGCTGGCCGATCCCGCCGCCAGCCGCGAGCTGTACGAGTCCATCTCGTCCCAGGACAAAACGCTCAAGTTGTGGGACGGCCTGTACCACGAGATTTTTAACGAGCCGGAAAAGGACCAGGTCCTGGCCTTCATGCGGGATTGGCTGGCGCAACGAACCTCCCGCAGGTTCTGAACCGGCGGGAGGTTAAGGGAAGAGGAACTCATGAGAAAGTGGTGGTGTATTCTGTTACTTTTGATCAGCGGCTGCGCGCCGGCACTATCAAGCCCGACGCCTACACCGTCGCCTTCGCCCACTCCATCGGCGACCCCATCGCCCACGGCGACACCGACTTATACCCCCACACCCACCCCGACGGCGACGCCGACACCGACCAGCACGCCCACCCCGACGCCGGTGCCTGCCCGCCGCTATCAGGTGCGTTACGAGATCGAACGCCCGACGGTGTATCGTAAGGAGCAGATGGTAGACCACCTGTGGCTGCCCGTGCCCCGCGATTGGGACGGGCAGGGCACCTTCGATGTCGAGTTCGTGCGCGCCTACCCGGCCGGGTACGAGCTTTTGGACCGGGCCGGCAATCAGGTAGTACATTGGGCGGATGTGCCCACCCTCTGCGCGTCTGGCGATTGCATCTTTGGCGTGGAGTTCGTGGTCAGCGTGGCTCCGGCAATGTACACGATTGATGCGGAGCAGATAGGGGACTATGACGAGACGAGCGAGTTGTACCAGACCTACACCGCGCCCAACGCAGTCATCCCCGCGGACCGCGAGGAGGTACGCACCCTGGCCGAATCCATCGTCGGGGACGAGACCAACCCGTGGCGGAAAGTCTTGCTCATCCAGCAATGGGTGGAGGAGCACATCATCTACCCCAAACTGGGCAATCCCTACCCGTCGGATACGCTGGGCTGCATCAAAGAGGGATTAGGTGACTGCAACGGGCAGAGCAAGGTGTTCGTCGCTCTCTGCCGGGCGGTGGGGATTCCGGCACGGGTGGTGTCCGGACTGCGTCCGGCGCGCATCGGTGAACCGCGTCCGCCGCACTTCGAGCCGCTGGCCAGTTGGTTCGGTCAGAACCTGGGGATGCACGTCTGGGTTGAGGTCTACCTGCCCGACGTGGGCTGGGTGCAGGGCGAGGCGGCCGGGCCGGACTTCCCCGGCGTGCCCGATGAGCGCTTGATCACCAGCAAAGACAACGGCTTCCGTCTGGGCGAAGGGCTGTGCTACCCGCTGGACTTCTTCCACTTGCCAGTGGGAGCATTGACTGGCGGGACATGGTGTGGTCAGGTGGTGGGCGACGAGATCCGGCTCTACGCCACCCCGCTTGAGTGATAGTGAGGATAACCGTATTTTTGTACCGCTCCCTGCCACTGATTTGACATTCTGTTCAGGTTATGGTATTATCTCTCGTTAACTGAGCACTGTCGTAAGAAAGTCTCATCAAGAGAGGTGGAGGGACCGGCCCTGTGAAACCTCGGCAACCAGGTTGGTGGGTTGGTAGACTATGACCAATTCACTTTCCCAACCTACTTAACCATGGTGCCAATTCCGGCAGACCCTCAGTGGGTTCTGGAAGATGAGAAAGTTGCAATGGCGCATATAAGCCTCTTCAGAATCCCCGCTGAAGAGGCTTTTTGGTTCTTCTTCTAGCTCCCCTCCTGGTGAGAAATCCCAATATTGCTGCGGGGCCTCAAGCGCGGTGCAGGGGGTAAGCCCGTTCTACCCCCGCCGATTTGCCGTCGGGCCTGAAAGTGCACAAACCCAAAGTGTACAACAATTGCGAATCATTACTGTAAAATGACCGGAGAGGAGATCACTTATGACTGACCATTTTTCAACGCAAGCTGTACATGCCGGTGAGGATAAACGCAAGCCTTACGGCGCCTTAACCACCCCCATTATCAAGACTTCCACCTACACCTTTGAGAACACAGCCGAAATCCTCGACTTCATGCGTCACAAAGCGGCGGGCGACCAACCGGTGCGAAATGAATATGGACGTTACAGCAACCCGACACAGAGCGTGGCAGAACGCAAGATAGCCATCCTGGAAGGAGGCGAGAGGGCTTTGCTCTTTGCCAGTGGGATGTGTGCTATCACTACCACGATGCTGGCATTGCTATCCAGCGGCGATCACCTGGTGATGGTCAGTGATTGCTATCACCGGACGCGAGAATTTGCTCTCACCTTTTTGAGCCGATGGGGGATCGAGACAACACTGGTGCCGGTTGACGAACCTGCTGCTCTAACTGCCGCAATTCGTCCTGCTACCCGTTTGATCTTCGCCGAAACGCCAACTAACCCCTATTTACGTGTTTTGGATCTGTCTCGAACGGTCGAGGTCGCCAGGCGGCACAACATCATCACCATGATTGACAGCACCTTTGCCACGCCGATCAACCTGCGCCCCCTGGAATATGGTGTTGACTTGGTGATCCATAGCGCGACCAAGTATCTGGGAGGCCATAATGACCTGCTGGCCGGCGTGGTCATTGGATCAAGCGAAGTGGTGGCCCGAATCGAAAAAGCGCGGGGGGTTTTGGGCGGTGTGAGCAATCCCCATGATGCATACTTGCTGATACGTGGACTGAAAACCATTGATCTGCGGGTCCATCGCCAGAACGAGAATGGACAGCACGTAGCTCAGTTTCTGGAAGGACACCCTGCCGTCCGTCGCGTCTACTATCCCGGCCTACCCTCTCATCCCGATCATGAGATTGCCCGGCAGCAGATGAGCGGGTTCGGAGGCGTGGTCAGCTTTGAGATCGAAGGTGATTTTGAGAAAACGAGGCGCTTCATTGATCGTTTACGCCTGCCCTACATTGGACCCACTCTGGGCGGCGTGGAAAGCGTCATTGAGCAGATAGCGGCATTGTTTTCACTGGATCCGGCGGAACGCCAGCAGGCAGGTATCAAAGACAACCTGGTACGCTATGCCCTGGGCATTGAGAACGCCGAAGACCTGATCGCTGACCTGGATCAGGCACTGGCGGGACTTTAGCTTTTGTGATAAGATAACCTCTAGCTGGAATCCGGGGGAATGCATCATGAAACGGAACGCGCGCCACACAATACGCACCACGAAAGTGGAATGGTGATCTTTCTGAAAGCACTTTAGTTGAGGAGGTATAATTTGGCGAAAGGTAATCCGCGAATCGGTGTTTTCGTCTGCGACTGCGGGCTGAACATCGCCGGCAGCGTGGACACTGAGGCGGTGAAGGACTACGCGGCCACCCTGCCCGATGTGGTCGTCGCTGTGCGCAACAAGTACACCTGTTCCGACCCGGGTCAGGCGGAGATCAGGCGGGTGATCGGGGAACACAACCTCAACCGCGTGGTCATCGCTTCCTGCTCGCCGCGCCTCCACGAACCGACCTTCCGCGCTTGTGTCCAGCAGGCGGGACTGAACCCGTATCTGATGACCATGGCCAACATTCGGGAGCACTGCTCCTGGGTCACCCTGCACGACCGGGAGGCGGCCACCCGCAAGGCGCAGGACATCGTGCGCGTGGCCGTGGCCCAGGCGCGCTGGCTGCATCCCCAGGACGAGGAACAGTTACCCGTCACCGACGCGGCCTTGGTCATCGGCGGCGGGGTCGCGGGCATCCAGGCCGCACTGGACCTGGCTGATGCCGGGCATCAGGTGTATCTGGTGGAAAAACAGCCGTCCATCGGGGGAATCATGGCCATGCTGGATAAGACCTATCCCACCATGGACTGTAGCATATGAATCCTCGGTCCCAAGATGATGGATGCCGGTCGGCATCCCAGGATTAAACTGCTAACCTATAGCGAGGTCGAGGACGTATCCGGCTACGTGGGCAACTTCCGGGTGCGGGTGCGCAAGAAAGCGCGCTACGTGGATGAGAACGAGTGCACCGCCTGCGGCGAGTGCGTCAAGGTCTGTCCCATCGTCCGCCCGGACGAGTTCCAGCAGGGACTCAGCACGCGGCGGGCGATCTACATCCCGTTTCCGCAGGCAGTGCCTTCAGCGTATGTGGTGGACATCGAGGCTTGTCTGGGCGACAATCCCATCGCCTGCGGGAAGTGCATCGAGGTCTGCGACAAAAAGTGCATTGACTTCGACATGCGGGATGAAATCGTGGAGTTGAACGTGGGAGCCATCATCGTCGCCACCGGCATGGACTTGTACGACCCCACCGCGCTGGATGAGTACGGTTACACCCGCTTTGAGAACGTGATCACCAGCCTGGAGTTCGAGCGGTTGATCAGCGCCGGTGGACCTACCGGCGGGCATTTCATCCGCCTGACCGACGGACAGCCTCCCAGGCGCATCGGGTTTGTGCAATGCGTCGGCTCGCGGACGAACAATCCGGTACGGGGCAATCCCTACTGCTCCAACATCTGTTGCATGAACACCATCAAAGACAGTTTGCAACTCAAGGACCACTACCCCGACATTGACATCACCGTCTTCTACATGGACATCCGCGCTTTCGGCAAGGGTTTCGAGGACCTGTTCATGCGTAGCAAGGCGGCGGGCGTGCGTTATGTGCGCGGACTGCCCGGCGAGGTGGTGGAGGACCCGCAGACGCGCAATCTCAGGGTTTTCGTGGAGAACACCACGGCGGGGCGCATTGAGGAGTACGAGCTGGACATGCTGGTGTTGTCCATCGGGGCTATCCCACGCGGCGACAGTGAACTGGTCAAGCAATTGCTCACCCTGTCACGCACACCCGATGGTTTCTTCATGGAGGCGCACCCCAAGCTTAAGCCGGTGGACGCCACGACCAAGGGTGTTTTCCTGGCCGGATGTGCTGAAAGCCCCAAGGACGTGAAAGATAGCGTGACCCAGGCTTCGGCGGCGGCGGCGCGGGCCGAGGTATTGCTCAGCAAGAGCAAAATCCAGGTCGAGGCTACTACCGCCGTGGTGGACGCGGCTAAGTGCAGGCAGTGCGGGCGCTGCGCCGAGGTGTGTCCATTCTCGGCCATCCGCTGGGAGAAGAAACAGGTGGCACAAGTCATCACCGCCGCCTGTGCCGGCTGCGGCACCTGTGCCGCCGAGTGCCCCTTTGACGCCATCGAGATGCGCCATTTCAGCGACCAGGCCATCTATGCACAGATTGATGCCGCCCTGGAGCGCGATCCGCTGAGCACCATTGTCACCTTTGCCTGTAACTGGTGCTCCTACGCCGGGGCCGATACGGCGGGCACAGGCCGCATGGAATACCCGCCCAACGCGCGCATCATCAGGACGATGTGCTCGGGGCGCGTTGACGCCGATTTTGTGTGGTATGCCTTCCAGAAAGGCGCGCCAGTGGTGCTGGTCAGCGGCTGTCATTACGCCGATTGTCACTACATCAACGCCAACCGCAACACCGTGCGCCGTGTGGATGCCCTGTGGGAGGGGCTGGAGAAGTATGGCGTGCGCCCGGAGCGCCTGCAACTGGAGTGGTGCTCCGCCGCCAAAGGCCAGCGCTGGGCCAAGATCATGCGCGAGGTAGAGGAACTGCGCGTCCATGTCACCGCCGAAGAGGTGGAACGGACGACGGAAGTGCTGAGAGAGGCGAAAGTCCCTCTCAGCAGCCAGGTATGGAAGCTGAAAGCGCCGACGCCGGCCCTCTTGCATTGCCTGCGCTGCGGGTACGAATGGCGGGAGGACTACAGCGCGGAAAAGGCCAGGAGCGAAGAACGGATGTGTGCCGCGTGTCGCAGCAACAGTGTGCGGGTGTTTATTTAGGTGCGACGTGCGACGCACTTCTGAAGTGCGTCGCACGTCGCACCTCATCCCTGATGGTGGCGGCGATGACGAAAGCGAAGCCTACCACCATCACCCACAAGCCCCAGCCGATTGGCAACGGCCAGCCGTAAGCCCGCTCCAGGGCGGGGCGAATGGCGCAGAACTGGGCTATGGCAGGGAGCGGGCCCAGGCAGGCGAGCATCGTCAGCAACAATTGGGCCACGCGGTCGCTCAAACGATGATAAAGAGGAGCCGCGGCAACGCCCAACAAGCACAACACAGACAGGATGAACTGTCCCCGGAACTCCGCTGAGGAAAGGGCGTGCAGCACGAAAGGGTAGGGGGGCAGGACGACGAGGCAGAGTCCCACGGCCAGGCCCAGCATGAGGACACGCGCCATGAGCGAGTATCGTGACCACAGCCAGCCGACCAATAGAGCCAGGCAGAGCGCCGCGGCCAGTGGCGGCAGGTAGAAAAGCTCTCGCAGCACGACCAGGCTCCCCTCGCGTACCTCTGGTAGAAACTTGGCATACTCTCCCATGTCCAGGCCGCTGAGCACCAAGGCCGCGGTCTTATGGTCTACCCAGGCTCCCCAATAGCCGGTCAACGCCAAAAGTATACCCAATGGAGCGGTGCGGCTGATTCCCCAACGTTTTCTCACAGCCTCTCTCCTTATACAGGGTGTTTCATAGGTCCAAGCTTGCTCCCTGGCAGGGCCACCTATGCACTGCGAGGGTTTCAGGTTTAAAGTTTCGGGTTCCTCATCGTACCCAATCTGAAACCTGCAACTTGAAATCTGAAACCCATAACTTCATGATGCTCGTTCCGCCCAGCTCTGGAGTGAGCCTGAGAAAACCAGTTGATCGTGCTCAACCGCTCACGCCCGCAAGCGCGGGTCGAGCGCGTCTCGCAGGCCATCGCCCAGCAAATTGATGGCCAGCACAGTAGCGGTCAGCATCAGCCCTGGAGCAATACTGGCCCACGGCGCGTCGCGCAGATAACCGCGTCCCTCGTTGAGCATAGCACCCCATTCCGGGGTGCCCAGCTCCACCCCCAGGCCCAGGAAGTTCAGCGCTGAGGCATTGAGAATGGCCCAGGCGATATTCAAAGTGGACAGGACGATGACCGGAGCCAACACGTTAGGCAGAATGTGCCGGAACATGATGCGTGAATCGCGGCAACCGATGATACGGGCAGCGCGCACATACAGCTCGCGTTTGGTAGTGAGCACACTGCCACGCACCAGGCGAGTGTAGCTGGGAATGCCGGCGATGCCCACCGCCAACGTCACATTCGACAGACCGGTGCCCAGCAAGGCGACGATACTCAGCGCCAGCAGAATTCCCGGAAACGCCAGAAGCACGTCCATCAAGCGGCTGATTAACCCATCCACCCAGCCCCCGTAGTAACCGGCCAGCAGGCCAAGCAACGTCCCCGGCAAGGCGGAAATGGCGACCGCGACTATCCCCAGTATGAGCGAGATGCGCGTTCCGTACAACAACCGGCTAAATATATCTCGCCCGAACAGATCGGTCCCCGCCCAGTGCTCCTGGCTGGGTGGTTGTAGCCGGTTTTCCGGGGATACGGCCCGTGGATCATAAGTAGCCAGGAGAGGGGCCAAAATAGCAGTCAGGATCAGCGTGAGAAGAAAAGCCAGACTTAGCATGGCCCCCACGTTGTGCCGCAGGTCACGGCGGGCTACCTGCCGGGGGATTTCCACCCTGGGGGGGTATTTGCGGGTTGGAATGGGATAACGATGTTTATCGGGCATGGTAAACCGGCTACTCGTGCCGGATGCGCGGGTCGAGAAAGGCGTAAGAGACATCTACCACCAGATTGACCAGCGTGTACAGGGCAGCGGAAAGAAGGACTATCCCCTGGATCAGCGGGAAGTCCTTCCACAGGATGGCGTCTACGATCAGGCGGCCCATTCCCTGCCGGGAAAATACCGTCTCGGTGACTACTGCCCCACCCAGCAGGAAACCGAACTGCAGACCGATGACCGTTACAGTGGGAATCAGCGCGTTGCGCAGGGCGTGACGCAGGACGACTCTGCTTTCGCTCAGTCCTTTTGAGCGGGCGACGACAATATATTCCTGATTCAGCACCTCCAGCAGGCTGGAGCGCACCAGGCGGGCGATGGTGCCGGACGAGGCCAGACCCAGCACCAGTGCGGGCATGATCAAATGGCGCAGATCGCCCTGCCCGGTGGCCGGCAGCCAATGCAATGTGGTGGTGAACAGGAGAATAAGGAGCAGGGCAGACCAGAATACAGGAGTAGAGACCCCGATCACTGCCAGGATCATGCACAGAGTATCTATCCAGGAACCGCTCTTGAGAGCGGCGATGCTGCCCAGCACCCCTCCCAGTACGATGGCGATGACCATGGCAGCCAGGGCCAGTTGTACGGTGTGGGGCAGTTGCTCGCTGATGGTCTGTATCACCGGGCGGTTGGTGAAAATCGAACGGCCCAGGTCGCCGCGCAGAGCATCGCTCAAGAAGCGGACATATTGGACATACAGCGGTCCGTCCAGGCCCAGTTGCGTGCGCAGTTGGGCCAGCGATGCGCTGGACCCACCTGATTGGGCCAGGATGACCTCGGCGGGGTCACCGGGTACCAGGCGAATGGCCAGGAATACCAGCGTCGCCACTCCCCAGAGGACAGGGATGGCGGCCAGTAGCCTTTTGCCAATATACTGTACCATGCTTGCCGGTCCTTTGCCCCCTATTCGCCCGTTCCGGCCAGCCAGACCTCATACAACCAGGGGAACCAGCCTTGCGGGTTGTAGATCAACCCCTGAACTGCTATGCTCATGCCGTTCAGGTTGACGTAGTCCCGGATGGGGATAATCAGTGCCTGGTCCATGATTCTGGCCTGGATGTCCGCATATATGGTCTGGCGTTTGTCCGAGTCGCGGACCCGTGCCCCTTCGTCGAGGAGGGCATCCAGTTGCGGATCGTTGATCTTGGCCCAGTTGAAGTTCGCATCGGAGCGAAAGAAGCCACGCAGCAAATCGGGGTCACTGCCGGCCAGGTTAAACATGATCAGGTTGTGTTTGCCCAGGCGCGCCGCCTCCAGTGCGGCGGGATAGGCCACCTGTTCGCTGCGGAAATCCACGCCAACCTCGCGCCATTGAGCCTGGAGCATGGTGGCCACCTCTGGAATGTAGCCCCAGCTCATCAGATAGGCCATGACTGCCAGGGGCTGGCCATCTTTCTCGCGGATGCCATCGCCGTTCGTATCCTGCCAGCCCGCCTCATCCAGCAGAGTGCGAGCCTTGTCGGGATCGTAATCGTACATACCGACTACGGAATCGTCGTAACCCCAGGTGACGGCACTCAGTGGTCCCCAGGCCACGGGTGAATATTCGCGAAAGATGGTTTGCACAATGGCCTGGCGGTTGGTGGCATAGAGCAAAGCCTGGCGCACGCGCAGGTCATCGGTGGGGAATTTGGCCGTGTTCAGAAATGCCTGCAACGGCTGTCCAGGGATGGGCACGGGCACAATTCTAAAGCTGGGGTTCTTGGCCAGCCGGGCAGCGTCCTGGGGGGGAATCTCCCCGATAACGTGAGCCTCACTCGATTCCAGGGCCAGGGCGCGGGTGGCCGGGTCCGCGAAAAAGCGGAATTCGATCTCATCCAGGTAAGCGGGGCCCTGGTGCGTGAATATGGATGGAGCCCAGTTGTAGTTCGGGTTGCGCACTAGAGTCAAGTGATCTTTGGGCACGTATTCTTTGAACATGAAGGGGCCGGTGCCCACCTGATGCATCTGATAATCGGCGCCCCACTTTTGCACGGCGGTAGGGGAGGCCATACCCAGATACACCTGGCTGAGCGAGTCCAGGAAAGGCGCATAAGGTTCGCGGAAGAAGACTTTAACCGTGTACTCGTCCACCACATCGCAGTGGTCATAAGGGCCCAACATCAGCACAGCCTTCTGCGATTTCGTCTCCGGATCGGCGATGCGATTCAGGTTGAATTTGACCGCCTCAGCATTGAAAGGCGTGCCATCGTGAAAAGTCACGTCCCGGCGAAGGTGGAAGGTGTAGACCAAACCGTTGTCGGAGATTTCCCACTCGGTGGCCAGACCGGGCACGAAATCCCCGTCGGTGGTCTGGTAAACCAGCGTATCGTACACGCTGGTGAGCGGGATACCCAGTTCCGACGAGGCGTTGACGTGCGGGTCAATGCCCGACGGGACCAGGGTGAGGCCGTAGATCAGCTTGCCCCCCTGGGTTGGGGCTGCCGGGGTGGTGGAAGTGGGGATGACGGCAGGTTGAGCCGGGCAGGCGGTGAGGGATAGAAGCAGGACACTGATGGCTATCATTGGCACAACCGTGTTTTTGAATTGCATTCAGACATCTCCTTCTTCTTAACTTTCAACGCGGCTTCTGGTCAACCAGTAACCAGCAACTAGCAATCGCCGTCAAGTATATCGTATTTCCGATTTGCTGGCAACTGCCTGCAACCTTTTGAAAGATAGTTACGTATATCACATCGAACCTAAAAGCCAAAGATTTAACCGAGCAATGTGGTGTTCGAAAAACAAAGAACTTGAGACAGGAGAAACGAGCTATGACAGCGGAAAGACAATTTGAGCAGCCTCCTGAGGGGGCACTGGACGAGAAGGGACATGGGTTGACCCAGGATGATATGACGATGGCCGCCCTGGCCCATGCCAGCATTCTCCTGGGCCTGATCACCAACGGTCTGGGAGGAATTGCAGTAGCCGTGGCTATCTGGCTTTATGAGAGGGAACGCTCAGCCTGGGTGTCGTTCCAGGCGCTGCAGGCCCTGGTGTTCCAGCTTGGCTTGCTGGCGGTGACTTTGCTCGTCGGGGGAGTGGTGGGCGTGACCTGGGCGGTGGTGGGGGTTCTGGCGGCGCTCATCGTCGGGCTGTGTTTGATCCCACCGGCTCTCGCGCTTACCCTGTTGTTGGCGGTCATCCCTCTGGGTGGGCTGGTGTACGGTCTGTATGCGGCCTATGAGACCTACAACGGACGTGAGTTCCGTTACTGGCTGGTGGCCGATTTCCTGGAAAAAGGGAGGATAAAGTGAGATATCGTGATCCGTTTTTGGCCCTGCTGTTGGAAGTCATCGGTGGGGTGTTCGGTTTTCTCGGCCTGGGATGGATCTACGCTGGCCATGCCGGGTGGGGATTGGTACTGTTGGTGACCTACTGGTTGCTCGACTGGCTGGTCGGGATAGCGCTGAGCATCTTCACCCTGGGCGTGTGGTGTTTCCTCTGGCCGGCGCAGAATCTGATTTTGGGGTGCGTTTCTGGCTATTTCGCCTATCGCTCGTTGCAACGGCAGGCAGCGTGGTAGGGGTCAGTCAAAAACAATAGCTCATGCCCGTTTTGGCGGGCATGGTGTAAAGTAGGGGCGCAGCCTGCTGCGCCCCTACTTATTGTTTTACGGTGAATTTACAGCCTTTTACGAGGCTTTTACACACAAGGGGGGCGTTTTCCAATATAATGTTGCAAGGACTACATCTGTTACTAATGTTAAATTCCTGCACGGGGGAGGGTTTGGATCAGGAGGAAGGATGGAGAAATCGCGAATTCTTGTGGTGGATGACAGCAAGTTCTCGGCCAAAATGATCGAGAGCCGGCTGGTGGAGGCGGGGTTCCAGGTAGATGTGGCTTACAGTGCCGAACAGGCCATCGCCAGCCTGAGCGCGCCGGGGTCACCTCTGCCAGACCTGGTCATCTCCGATGTGGTCATGCCGGGGATGGACGGGTATCAGTTCTGCCGCTGGTTGCGGGGGAATCCGGCCACCGTCCGCGTGCCGGTGATCATGTTGACCTCCAAAGGTGGGGTCAGCGCGAAAGTGGATGGCTTCCAGGCCGGGGCGGATGACTATCTGGTGAAGCCCGTGGATCCGACCGAGTTGGAGATGCGGATTAAAGTGCTGTTGGCGCGGGTGAAAGCTCTGAAGTCCACTGCCGGCGGGACGGCAGCCATGCCCACGCAGGCCAGGGTCATCTCAGTGTTCAGCCTGCGCGGCGGGGTGGGGGTGACCTCGGTGGCGGTAAACCTGGCCGTCGCCCTGGCTCAAATGTGGCAGGCCGATGTGCCCCTCCTGGACCTGTCGTTGCAGTCCGGACACTGTGCGCTGCTGTTAGACCTGCGGCCTCAGCATAGCCTGGCTGACCTGGCGGAGAGGGGACCTGATGAGATAGACAGTGCTTTGTTGGAAGGCGTTTTTGTTCGCCACAATTCCGGTGTGCGCGTGTTAGCTGCCCCGCCTGCGCCGGAGCTGGCGGATACGATCACCACGACGCTGGTGGATTCAGTGCTGACCACGCTCCGCCCACAGTTTTCGTACCTGGTGATTGACACCCCTTCCAGGTTCGACGAAGTCACGTTGACTGCACTGGATCGGTCGGATGTCATCGTGTTACTGCTATCGCCGGAGATCGCTAGCCTGAAGGTGACCACCGCGGCCTTGAATGTTTTCCAGGCCCTGGAGTATCCGCCCCAGAAGACGGTAGCCGTGCTAAACTGGCCTTTTGCGCGAGGCGGTCTGCCGCAGAAAAACATCGAGGCCGCTTTGCACATGCCGCTGACTGCGGTGATTCCCCACGAGCCCGCGTTGTTCGTGGAAGCCATCAACCAGGGCGTGCCGCTGGTGCTCAGGCGTCCCGACGCCCCGGCGTCGCTGGCGTTACAACAGTTGGCTTATCGGCTGAGCGGAGAGCAGCCGCCAATGCAAAAGACCAGGTCTCCATCGGAAATGTTGTTGCGCGTGCAGGAGCTGGTAAAACGCGCGTAGATAGCTTGCGTTTGTGACGCGGTTAGGTAGCTCGACAATGTTAAATTCGGGCTTTTTGACCTCTCCTAACCCCTCCCTCA
>JANLFX010000086.1 GCA_024653325.1 Anaerolineae bacterium | reverse complement strand
ATTCGTTGACAGTATGTTGCCCGACTAAAGTGTCAACCCATTCTGAACCATCCCCGGTTTTGCGCCTAAATCGCCCCCGGGACGGGGACTGAGAGCAACTGGAAATAGTTTTGTACCGGAAACTAGTGAAGAAAAGCCTTCACCTTCTCCACAAAGGCGCGCCCATCGCCGACATCCAGCCAATCCAGGCACAGCCGTTCCTCGGCGATGCCCAGCAAACGCGCCAGCGCCTTCGCCTCGGCGAAGACTTCTTCCGCGTGGCGGTTTCCGAAGCCGTAGTGACATTCGCCCGGCGGGCAACCCAGCAGAAGCACGCCGTCGGCTCCCTGCTCGAATGCCTTAAGGATCAGCCCCGGATGCAGGCGGCCCAGGCACATCACCTTGACCGCATACACGCTGGCCGGATAGCTCAAACCCTCGACGCCCGCCGCCTCCAAACTGCTATACGCATTCCAGTTACAGGTGAACACAATAACCCGTGTTTCGGATTCTCCCATCGTTGCTCCAGGTCTTGGTCAGCCGATTAAGCGGATTAAGCCGATGGAATACGGTGAGTCAGCGAGTCAGCGAGTCAGCGAATCCGTTCCATCCGTTTAATCCGCTGACTAATCCGCTGACAACACCACCTTTAGCATAGCCTCGATTTGTGCATCCGTCGAGTAACCGGCCACGATAGCGCCCGACGGACAATGCGCCGCACAGGTCCCGCACCCGGTGCAGGCCGCTGGATTGACCACGGCATGCCACACTCCTGCCGCCACCTGGCGCACGGCGACGGCCCCGAACTCGCACAGCGATTCACAAGTGCCACACGCCCGGCAGCGCACCGCGTCTACCTGGGCCACGTTGCCATCCGCCACCCGCCGGCTGCGTCCCAAGAGAGCCATCACCCGCGCCGCAGCCGCCGCGCCGGATTTCTCCGCCTCCAAAGCAGGCGGGCAGGTGAACACGCCCGGTCGCCGGCCCACCAACCCATCCCCTGGAAACAGCCCATCCAGACCAAAGGCCCGCTCCCAGATTGGTAAATCGGCGGCGTCCACGGGGGCGAGCACTATCACCCCGGCAGACACGGTACGCGACGCGCCGTTGTGTCCCAGAGTCACGGTATAATCGCCCAATGAACCCCGCACCGCGACCGGCTGACCCGCCTCGCGCACCACAGTCACGCCCTGGCGGGCGAGGAGGCTGGCACAGACCTCGGCAGCTTTGCCCCACCCCCACACCAACACCGGTCCCTCCACATGCCCTGCCACCCGCTGGCGTGCATCCGGTTCTCGCAGCTTGGCGACCGCCGCCGCCATCAAGCGCCGCGCCTTGGCCGTGGCTCGCGCCGGATCGTCGGCGTGCACCCAGGCGCACTGCTCGCGCACGTTCACGAACTCCAATCGCGCCGGAATTTGCCAGCCGCCGTTCAACACACCGAGATTGGTCCGGCATCGCCCCCGCTGTGACGTGCACCCGTAGCAGACCTGATCCAGCGTACAGCACGAGCAAGCGGCCAGGACCACGCCATCCAGCCCGTGGGCTCTCACCGCCGCCGCTATTGTCTCCGCGCCTTCTGCCTGGCAGGCAAAATCCAGAGGGGCGGCGTAGACCACGCCTGGCCAGTGAGTCGCCTGGGCCACCACTGTGGAGACGTCCACCACATCGGCAATCTCGTTTCCGCATTTGCAGACGAAGACCCCGATACGAGTAGCGAATGGCGAAGGGCGGATGGCGGATGGTCTGGGGAGGGCCTCCAGACCAACGCCCAAGTCGGCCATGACCCGCGCGGCCACCGCCGAAGCGCCCACCACATCACCGGCTGCAACCCGATATACGCGTTCATCGCCACCGGTTACCTGGCCATCATCCACGGCGATGACGGCCCCCACATCCAGAGCGACCGTCTCCTCGCGCATGGCGTGGTCAATCGCCCGCGGTTGACAGACCTTCTCGCAGGCCAGGCACTCGGCGCAAGGGCCGCAGTTCAGACAGCGACTGGCCTCGGCCAAGGCCGTCGCCTCGTCGAAACCCAGCTCCACCTCCGCGTACCCCGCCGTCCGCTCGGCCAAGGGAATAATCGGCATGGGCTGGCGTGGTCTGGGCGCTTTCTCCTCCGGCAGCAGCTCGCGGCGGGCCGCCGGCATCTGTGACGCTTCCACCTCCAGCTCGTCCGGCAACCTGAGGCCGCGCAGGAAAGCGTCCATGGCCCGCGCGGCCCGCTTCCCCTTGCCGATGGCGTCAATCACCGACCAGGGCTGGCCGATAGCGTCGCCCGCGGCGAACACGCCCGGCTTGCCGGTCATGTAAGTCAGCGGGTCCACAGCCAGGTTGCCCTGACGGGTGACGGCATACTCACCCAGCGCCTCGCCCAGAAAATCCAGGTCGGGCTGCTGACCGATGGCCGGCACCACCAGGTCCACCTCCACGATGAACTCCGAGCCGGCGATGGGCACCGGGCGGCAGCGACCGCTCTCGTCAGGCTCGCTCAACTCCATGCGCACGCACTCCAGCCCCACCACCCGCTCGCTTTCACCTATCACGCGGATGGGCTGAGTGAGAAATTCGATGGGAATCCCTTCCCGCTCGGCGTCCTCCACCTCGTCGGGGATGGCCGGCATCTCGTCCCGCGAGCGACGATAGAGGATGCGCACATCGCGTACGCCCTGGCGCAGCAGACAGCGGGCCACATCCATGGCCGTGTTCCCCCCGCCGATAACCGCTGCCCGTCGCACGTGAGGGGGTAAGAGCTGCCGCAACCGCTCCGGCCACTCCGCATCCGGCAATTGCTGCGCCAGATTGATCGTCCGCAGCAACTCGATCCCCTGCACCACGCCGGGCAGCTCCTCACCGGGGATGGCCAGATTCCGCGGGCGGTGTGCACCGACGCCCAGAAACACCGCATCGTACTTATCCAGCAAATCATCCACCCTGAGATCGCCGTCCGGCCCGATGCGCGTATTGCAGCGTATCTCCACGCCCATCTCCTGGAGACGCGCCACCTCGCGGCGGATCACCTCACGGGGCAACCGATAGGCCGGAATGCCCACGGCCATCATCCCGCCGACCACCGGCAGGGCCTCGAAGACCGTCACCGCGTGCCCGCGCCTGACCAGCTCGTAGGCCACGGTCAGTCCCGAAGGACCGGAGCCGACGATGGCGACGTGTTTTCCGGTGGAGGGATGAGGAGATAGAGGGAGAGAAAGGGGGTACCGGTCGGCGACGAAGCGCTTCAGGTTGCGGATGCTCAGGGGCTGGTCCGCCTCCGCGCGACGGCAATTGGTCTCGCAGGGATGGTGACACACGCGGCCCAGGATGCCGGGGAAGGGCACCGCCTCGTAAATCAAATCCAGGGCCTCGCGGTAGCGTCCGGCGGCAATGAGGGCCACGTAGCCCTGTACGTGGATGCCGCCCGGGCAGGCGTCGGTACAGGGGGCGCGGCCCTGCTTGTCAATCACATAAAAATTGGGCACCGAGACGCCGGGCAGCTTGTGAATAGCGGGATGTCCCTGGCCCGGCACCACCACCGGGCAGACCTCCTCACAATCGCCGCAGGCCGTGCAGCGCTGCATATCCACAAAGCGAGGCCAGGAGCGGACCTCGGCGCGCAGGTCGGCTCCCTCCCCCGCCAGGCGAGTGAGGGTGGTATTCGTCCACACGGTGATACGCGGATGCTTCACCACCTCCAATCGTAGGACGGGTTGGCAACCCGCCCTACGGTTCCCGCCGAGAAAAGGCGAAGGTTCAACCAGATGAACCCGCAGCCCGGCGTCTGCCAAATCCAAAGCAGCGCGTATCCCTGCCACATCGCTGCCCAGGATCAACACCTCTCGCGCCAAACCCCTCCTCCTATCCGCCGCTAACCAGCCGCCGCCCGTACTCGTACCCCAGTTCAAAAGCCTTACTATTGAGCTCCTCCGTGCCCTTGGGCACCGACTCCAGCACGGCCCGGCGTAAGGCCTCCACCGAGACCACATCGGTCACGGCGGCGAAGAAGCCCAGCATCACCACGTTGGCCACAATCTTGCGCCCCAGCTCCTCCTCGGCCAGGCGGGTGGCGGGGATGGAGAGAACACGCAGACCCGCCGCTTCCTCCCCCAGCTCAACCAGGTCCTCATCTACGAGCAGAACCCCCTCGCGGTTGAAATCGGGTACGTACTTGCTGTAAGCCCCCTGGGACATCACCACCAGGATGCGCGGGTCCAGAAGATGGGGGTAGTGGATAGGCTCATCGGAGATGATTACCTGGGCCGCGCAGGCCCCGCCCCGCGATTCCGGCCCGTAGCTCTGGGTGAAAGTGGCGTACCTGCCGTCATGAATCGCCGCCGCTGTGCCGACTATCTCTCCGCTGCGTATAATCCCCTGCCCGCCGAAGCCAGCGATACACACTTCGATTCTGCTCATTTCCGTGCTCCATGAAATCCGCAATTCGGTAGCGGTGGCTCTTGTGGCCGCCGTTTCCAGTGGAGGCAAGCCCCACCACTACGACTCGATTGCTTTCCGAACGATACCAGCACAGCTATCCAGGAACGTCGGCTTCTCAATGTCCAGGAACTTGCCCTCGACAATTTCCCCACCCAGTTCTATGTCCACGTTCTTTGGATCCGCACCGTGGCGGATGACGCCTTTTTCATGATAGTACTTCAGTGTATCGAGGCCAGTGCGTTGCTTATGCCATCGCCCGAAATTGGTGGGGCATGGGGAAATCACCTCTACGAAGCTGAACCCGCGCTTGGCCAACGCCTCACCTAGTGCCTTTTCCAGACGGCGCACATGGAGCACCGTCCAGCGGGCCACGTACACTGCACCGCTGGCCGCTGCCAGGTATGGTAGATTAAAGGGGTGCTCGTAATTACCGTAAGGCGTGGTGGTGGTAATACTTCCTACCGGCGTCGTCGCCCCGTGTTGACCGCCGGTCATCCCATAATTGAAATTATTGACGCAGATGACCGTCATGTCTATGTTGCGCCGCGCCGCATGGATAAAATGGTTGCCGCCGATAGTCACCAAATCCCCGTCGCCGGAGAAGACCACCACCTTCAGCTCCGGATTGGCCAGCTTGAGCCCGGTGGCAAAGGGAATCGCCCGTCCGTGCGTGGTGTGGAACGAGTCGAGTTGCACGTAGCCCGCCACCCGCCCGGTGCAGCCAATGCCGCTGACCACGACCACCTTGTCCAGGTCCAGACCCGATTTCAACAGAGCGCTGATGAAACAGGTCAAGGCTGTACCGATCCCGCAGCCTGAACACCAGATATGTGGCAGCCGCTCTTCGCGCAACAAAGCGTTCATAGGATGACGCTCTTGGGTCACCTCCGTCACCCCCCGCGAATTAACTTCCATGTACCGTATCGGTTCGCTCATGCCACTGCCCTCCTGATTGCCGCCAGCACCCGTTCCGGCTTGTGGATGTCCCCGCCGGGGTGAGGTACCAGATAGACAGGGGCCCGGCCCGCCGCGCAGCGTTCCACCTCCAAGGCCATCTGCCCCCAGTTTATCTCCGGCACCACGAAAGCCCGCACCCGTGGCGCCAGATCCCGGATTTTCTCCTCGGCGAAGGGCCACACCGTAATCAGACGTAACATCCCCACCCTGATGCCCTCCCGGCGGGCTAACTCGATGGGCCACATGGCCGCGCGGGCGGCAATCCCATAAGAGACGACCACCACTTCAGCATCATCAAGATTCAGCTCTTCCACCTGGATGATCTCATCCCTGTACAGGCGTATTTTGTTCACCAGGCGCTGGATCAGCGGCCACTGGGCGGAATCATCGCTGGTGGACGGATAACCCCGCTCGTCATGGGTCAGCCCGGTGATGTGGATGCGATAGCCTTCGCCGGCGACAGCCATCGGCGGCACCAGATCCTCGTCTGGAAGATAAGGCTGATACCCATCTCCAGGAGGGACGCGAGGCTTACGGCGGGGCACAATTTCAATCTCCTCTGCCGGTGGGATAACCACTTTCTCGGTCATGTGTCCCACCTCGGCATCGGTCATGACCAGCACCGGGGTACGGAATCGCTCTGAGAGATTGAAAGCGCGGATAGTGAGGTCAAATAGCTCCTGCGGCGAACTGGGCGACAGGGCGATTATCTCATACGAGCCGTGCGACCCCCAGCGGGCCTGCATCATGTCCCCCTGCGCCACCAGGGTCGGCAGCCCGGTGGATGGCCCACCCCGCTGCACGTTCACCAGGACACACGGGGTCTCGGTCATGATCCCCAGCCCCAGATTCTCCATCATCAGGGAGAAGCCCGGCCCCGAGGTGGCGGTCATGGCCTTGACCCCGGCCCAGGAAGCTCCCAGGACGGCGTTCATGGAGGCCAATTCGTCTTCCATCTGAATGTAGGTACCGCCCACCTGGGGCATACGTTCGGCCATGCGCTGGGCGATCTCGGTGGCCGGGGTGATGGGGTAACCAGCGAAGAAACGGCAACCGGCCACAATGGCCCCTTCCGCACAGGCGATGTCCCCCTGCATGAAGAAACTTCCGGTCAGAAGACCTTTCTCACTCATAAACCCTCTACCTCTCGCTCTTCCTCTACCCGGTAAATGGCGAACTCAGGACAGAGCATCTCACAAAGCCCGCAACTCACACATGCCGCTTCATTCACAACACGAGGTGGATGGTACCCCTTGGAGTTGAACTCGTCCGACACTTCCAGCACCTGACGGGGGCAGAAAGCTACACACCACCCACAGCCTTTGCAGCGCTCACGGATGATGTAAATCCGTCCATGTGGTACGCGGATGGACGCCAAATCTAACGGTTTTCTCCAGTACTTCACTGTACTCTCCCGTCGTGCGAAGCGTGACCCAGTCGCCCCACGTTTCCCGTTTCCCGTTTCACGCTTCACGCCCCATCAACTAAGCTCTCTAATCAACTCCGGTATCTCGTCGGGCCGGCTGGCGACGCGCACACCCACCTTCTCAAAAGCAGCGATCTTCTCCGCGGCAGTACCGGTGCCTCCCTCGATAATCGCGCCCGCGTGTCCCATGCGCTTGCCTGGCGGTGCGGTCCGTCCGGCGATGAAGGCCACCACCGGCTTGCTCATCTCCGCGGCGATAAACTCCGCCGCCCGCTCCTCGTCCGTGCCGCCGATTTCGCCGATGAGCACCACATAATCGGTCAGCGGGTCATCCTCGAAAAGAGCCAGGATGTCCACAAAACTGCTGCCGATAATGGGGTCACCACCGATGCCTACGGCAGTAGACTGTCCCAGCCCGGCCCTGGTCAGGGCGTGAACGACCTCGTAAGTCAGGGTACCACTGCGCGAGACTACGCCCACCGGCCCCGGGATGTGGATATGTCCGGGCATAATGCCTACCTTGGCTTCTCCGGGCGTAATCACTCCCGGGCAATTCGGGCCGATGAGCCGCGTGCCTTTAGCCGCGAGGTAAGCTCGGACGCGAAGCATGTCCAGAACAGGAATACCCTCGGTGATACACACTACCAACTCGATGCCTGCATCCGCGGCCTCATAAATGGCATCCGGGGCAAAACGGGCTGGCACGTACACGATGGACGTGTTAGCTCCGGTAGCCGTTACTGCTTCGTGAACGGTATCAAATACAGGCACACTGGCTACCCATTCCCCCCCTTTGCCCGGTGTGACCCCGGCGACCACCTGGGTACCGTATTCCAGCATCTGGCGGGTGTGAAACTCACCTTCTCGACCGGTGATACCCTGCACTAAAAGACGTGTATCCTTATCAACCAGAATGCTCATTGGCTCTCTCCTGTGATGTTGTGTAAGACAACTCTTGAAAAGTTGTAACTGCTCAGGCAAGGGCTAATTTCAAGCCCCCTGCGAAGCAGGGGGGGCCGTGACAGCTTACACCCTGCACTGGGCTCGGTACTCTGGCGCAGCGGTGACCCTACCCCGTCTGCGACGGGGCTTCACATCGTCAGCCTGAATGGTTACGAAAAGTCGTCTGACAGACGCTCTCGGATTCGCGCCGCGATCTCCTGCAGGACCGAGAAGTCCGTCCGCTGCACCTGGGGCGGCAGTCGCAGCTCATCGCCGAACCAGCGGGGGATGAGGTGCACATGAAAGTGAAACACGCTCTGGAAAGCGGCTCTCTCATTGGATTGGAACAGATTCATCCCGTCGGGGCGCAAAGCCTCGCGCACGGCACGAGCCACGCGCACCGTAGTGCGCATCACCGCCGCCGCCGATTCGGGATCAATGTCGTACAGATTGCGATAGTGTTCTTTGGGCACCACCAGGACATGCCCCTGGCTCACCGGGTTGATGTCCATGAAAGCCAGGGTCTCCTCGTCCTCCCAAACCACAGCCGCTGGCGCTTTCCCGGCCACAATGGCGCAGAAAATGCAGCTCATCTCGCTTACATCCTCCCCTGGGCCAAAGCCACCGCCTTCTGCGCAGCCTCGGCCAGAGTCTCCGCGGTGAACAATTTAGCTCCGGCCAAAAGCGCTCGCCCCTCTTCTTCGTTAGTACCCACCAGACGGGCAACCATGGGCACCTGCGGCTTGACCTCCTCCAGAGCTGCCAGGATGCCTCTGGCCACCTCATCACAGCGGGTGATCCCGCCAAAAATATTGAACAACACCGCCTTAACGTTCTTGTCGGAGAGAATAATGCGCAAGGCTGCGGCTACCTTCTCCGCCTTGGCCCCGCCGCCGATGTCCAGGAAATTGGCCGGCGCGCCGCCGTACAACTTGGTGAGGTCCATGGTGGCCATGGCCAGCCCCGCCCCGTTGACCATACATCCGATCTCACCGTCAAGCCGCACGTAACTCAGGCCAAAGAGACGTGCCTCCTGCTCGTAGGGGTCCTCTTCGGCCAAATCGCGCAACTCGGCCAGGTCGGGATGGCGGAAAAGAGCATTGTCGTCAATGATCATCTTGCCATCCAGGGCCAACAACTCCCCCTCCGCAGTGACGACCAACGGATTGATCTCCGCCAGCGTGGCATCGGAGCCCAGAAAGGCCGCGTACAAGCCCTGGGCGATGCGGACGAAATCGCGCAAGTAAGCGCGGTCTAGCCCGATGCCGAAGGCCAGATCTCGGGCCTGATATTCTCGCAAACCGAGAAAGGGGTCCACAGCCACTTTTACAATGCGCTCTGGTGTAAGACGGGCCACCTCCTCGATGTCCACCCCGCCTTCGCTGGAGGCCATCATCACTGGCCGGCAGGCAGCGCGGTCAATGACCACGCCCAGATAAATCTCCTGCGCGATGTCCGCCGCCTCGTCCACCAGAACCTTGCTTACCGTCAGGCCCTTGATGTCCATGCCCAGGATGCGCTCGGCCATAGCTTCGGCCTCGGCGGGGTCACGGGCTAACAGGATACCGCCTGCCTTGCCCCGCCCCCCGACCAATACCTGGGCTTTAATCACCACCGGTTTGCCCAGGCGGGTGGCGATCTGCCGGACCTCCTCCAGGGAACGGGCCACGTCGCCCTGGGGGATGGGGACGCCATATTCGGCAAAAATTCGCTTAGATTGGTATTCGTGTAACCTCATGCACTCGCTCCTTTTTCAAGTCAAGAAACCCGTTTTCCACAAGAAAACGGGTTTCTGTAAAGAATACCCAAACACCTAACGTCCTTTAATGACAGATTTGCCGCCACCCTTGACGAGCGGTTCGGGAGAACAAAAGCCTTAGAAATTCCAGCCCATCCGATTACGCTAATGACCACGTTGAAAATCGCCCCTTTGCGATGGAATTATCATAGCGCAGCCAGTACCCCGTCAGGGTGAATATGACAAGTTGTCATTCTGAGCCGAAGTGCAGCGAAGGCGAAGAATCTCGTTATTTTACGTAACAGAACAATCGTTTAACGAAAAACTAGACTGGACTCTGGCGTTTTGGGTTTGTAGTGACGACTTTAGTCGTCTGCAGGCGGAAAAGAGCGACTGAAGTCGCTACTACGAATCTACATCTTGTGGTAATGAAACAATTGCCTACAACGTGTAGCGATGCTCAAAATTCGCCAGACTCCAGACTAGATTCTTCGTCGCTTCGCTCCTCAGAATGACAGGTTGTCAAAGCCAATTTGACCAAGTACTAGCCCCTAATCCTTAGACGTGTCTCCTCAACAATCCACAGAAGACACTCAAGTGGCTCGCGGGAAAGCAGTGGTATCAGACGCTCAATGACCTCAAGAACGTGGGGTTTATCCTGCCTGTGTAAACGCAGAACAATCAAGCCAGAGAACTGCGCCGGTGGATATGCACGAATGTCAGCGAAATCTATGTCCAGGGTGATCAAGGCACGTCCTTCCTCCTGGCATACAGAAGCGATCTCGGGATCGGACGAGCCTTCCAGGTTTTGATCAAAGACAGTAACGACATCATAGCCAACCTGACGCAGCAAAGCGGCTACTTCAACTGGCAAATTCTCGTCAACCTTGAATTCCATCGCGTTTTCTATGCCGGAATAGCTACAACACGCTCGCGGGCTAACTCGGCAGCGTATGTAATAGCGGCCTGCACCGCCTCCCGACTCAGGGATGGGTAACTTTGCAAAATTTCATCGGGAGAGAGACCGGCAGCAAGATTGTCGAGTATAACCGACACCATGATACGTGTGCCCTTGATACAGGCTTTCCCATGACAGATAGTAGGATCAACGACAATGTAATCCTGCCATTTCATAAGTAACCTCCCCGGACCATGTCCCTATCTTCGGCGTAACTGTTCAGGCATCCCCTGTCCGTTACTCAAACAGGTGCCGGAGATGGAGGCAAGCCTCTCCGGCAAGGGACAGGCTGCCCTCTGCACCCCCGCTTGAGCCTGAATAATTAACTGGAGTCTGGCGAATTTTGAACACCGCTACAAATTGTAGGCGATTGTTTCTTTACCACAAGATGTAGATTCGTAGTAGCGACTTCAGTCGCTCTTTTCCGCCTGCAGACGACTAAAGTCGTCACTACGAGCCCAAAACGCCAGAGTCCAATAATTAAGATTATTATACCACGCCTCGTAGCTCAGGCCAAATTGATTCTCGTAGGACGGGATGCCATCCCGTCCTACGGCTGGAAGATGTACACACAATGGAGCCCCGCATCGGCAACAAGCATCCGCCCGGACGGAGTCACTGCCACGCCCACGGGTTTGCTGCCCGGACCGATCACCGCCCAACCCAGCATCTGACCTTCGCCATCGTAAGCCACGACCTGCCCGCTCTGTGGATCGCTCACGTAGATGATCCCCGCCGTCGAGATGGCAATGTGCGGGCCATCCAGTGTATCGGCTGCGGGAATCGCCCACTCGCCCTCGTACTCGCCACCCGGTCCCATGCGCACCACGCGCTGGTGGTAGGTGTCCACCACGTAGATCGTGCCCTGGGTATCCACAGCGACATCCGTCGGCTGGTCGAAGGATTCTGCGCCGGCCCCGACGTATTCGGCCAGTACCTCCCCGGTGGCGGAAAGGGCCAGCACGCGGCTGTGACCGGTATCGGCCACGTAAAGCACATCATCCGGGCCGACGGCCACCCCCCGCGGACGGTAGAACCCGGGCGTGAAGCGAGACAACACCCGCCCATCGGGGGCCAGGCGCACCACCGCATCACCCAAAGCATCCGCCACATACACCGTGCCCCGGCTGTCCACCGCCACATCGCCGGGCTGCTGCAGCTCCGCATCCGCCCCCAGGGTGGACAACCATTGCCCGTCCGCATCGAACAGTTGCACGCGATGATTGCTCGTGTCGGCGACGAAGATGCGCCCTGTTGCGTCCACCGCCACCCCCCGCGGCTCCAGAAACTGGCCGTCCCCGTTCCCCGGCCCGCCCAGCGAGTTCACGAGCTGGTCAGCCACCTCGCCTGCGGTTGTCGGCTCTGGCGGCTGAACTACTACATGGGCAGGCACTTCTCCCTCCCAGGGGAAAAGCTGAGCGGGTGGCAACAGCTCGCGGGAACCGCCCGGCGGAATCCACCACAGTTGCATAGTCTGCGAGCCATCCGCCTGGAAGTAGCGCACCTCGAAGTCGTGATAACCGCGCGAGAGATGGATCATACCCTCGCGGTAGCGACCTCCGTGCTCGCCGCCGTTGTCCACCACGAGCTGGTCATCCACGTAGAGGTAAGACCCGTCATCGGAGTTAGTGCCCAGGGCATACTGCCCCGAGCGGGGGACTTCCAGTTTGCCCCGCCAGATGATGCTGTAAGGGGGACGCAGTTCACCGCTAAATGGGGCATCATTGGCCGTGACCACGAAATCCCGCTGCACGCTGACCGGTGTGCCCTCCCATTCCTTTCCGCGATAATAATAGCCGATTAACCCGTTCTCCGGCACGGCGTAGCTGTAGAGGGCCCCTGCCGAGATGTTCTCCCAATCCCCGGCCCCCGGCGGTCGCCAGCGCAGCCGCAGGTGCGGCTCGTCTTTGGCGACGAACTGCAACGTCAGGCTGTGGAAACCGGCGACCAGGTAGGTCGAGTTGGCAACCCGCCCCACGGTCAGCACTTCCTCGCCATCCAGGTAGAGGGAGGCCGGGTTGGCAACCCCGTCAACGCCGCTCTCCAGCTCGAAAGCGTACTCACCAGCCACCGGCACGAACAGCGCTCCCTGCCACTGCGCGCTGAAAGGCAACGGCAAGGGCGGCTCCGCCCGCCAATCGAAGTCAAGGGCTGTATCTCGCTGCTGATGGACAGCCGGCCCCGTCCAATCGGTGCTGGCGTAGAAGCGGCCCACCAGTCCGTGTATCGTCGCCAGCTCCTCCCGCCCCACGGTGAAAGTGATAAACAACGGCTGTCCATAACGGTCCACATGCTCCTCCCACTGTCCTGTGGGATAAAACTGCACGAACAGCGAGTGCAGACTGCGGTTCACCGGCTCCAAGATGTAGACCACATCGCCTCCAGGTATCTTCTCAATAATTTGGGGTAGGGGTAGGTCTTGCACCTGCCCGCCTGGGCGACCGCAAGGGTTCGCCCCCACATTTTGAGAAGATACGCCTTCAGAGTCGGCACACAGTGGGAGATGGGCCGCCAGGTTGAGTTTGGTGTACTGCGGTTCGCGGCCAATGAGCATGATAGCCGAGTGGCGGTCGTAATGCGCGTCCAGGTAGACCTCAGCGTGGCCGTCCAGGGCGGCCAGGTATTTGCCGATGGCCGCTTCGGAAGCGCTGTAAGCGGCCCACACTGCCGGGTGGACTGCCTGGACGCGGAAGTACAGGTTGGCATTGCCCAGCATGATCGCCGCGCAGCCCAATCCCAGCGCCCAGGTGAAGGCCCGTTTCCCACGCCCGCGCCAGGCTTCCTCAAAAACGCGCCACACCCGTTCCACGGCCAGGCCGACCAGCAGGTAGACCACCGGTATCAGGCCGATGGCCCGCCGCGCCGAGGGAGCCTCGTGCCCGACAGAGAAAACCGTCGCCGGCAAGACGGTAATGCCCCAGGCCAGCAACAGGAAGAAGCGCGGATGCCGCCAGTAGCGCAGAGCGACCGCCAACCCCAGAATGAACAACATGCCGGTGGTGAAATCGAGGAGCGGCGCGCCGGGGAGGTTGTTCAACGGGGCAGCATCGCCCTGATAGTTGAACATGAGCAGCACCTTGCGCAGGTTAGTCCACAGCGGGGACAGGTTCCCGGCGGCGGCGATCTCCGGCAAAAGGGAGATATGCTGCGTGCGCCCCATGAAAATGCGTGGGTGCCGAACCGCGTACACGGCCAGGGGCACCAGACCCAACGCCGCGCCGAGGAGCGTCCAACCCAGGCCGCGCAGCGTGGACCGCCACCGTCGGCGGTAGGCCACCAGCCAGTAGACGGCGTACAGCACGACGCCCACCGGTACCACCCGAAAAGCGGTGTAGGTGTTCAGCCCCAGAGCCAGGCTCAACCCACTGAGGACAAAATCGCGTCGTCGGCCATCTCGCAGACCACGCCAGAGGAAGTAGAAAAGCAGCACCTCGCACAAAGGCACCATGATGGCCTCGTACACGATGCGGCTAAAGGTGATATGCCAGCGCGAGGCAGCCAACAGTGCAGCGATGACCAGGCCGACGCGCGGGCCGTATAAATCGCGGGCCAGGACATAAAACGCCAGCACCGTCAGCGCCCCAAAAGTAGCCGAGACCAGGCGCATACTCGGCACCCCTACCCCGAACAGCCGAAAGTACAGGGCGATGATATAGGTGAACAGCGTGGCCTGTCCCTCGTTGGTCTCGGCGTAAGGGGTATAGGGCGCACCTCGCAGCCAGCGCAGTGCGTCTAATCCATTGTTCCCCTCGTCGGACTGGCAACCGTTGGGGAAGGTGTCAATCTGATAGATGCGCAGCACGAGGGCGATGAGGAGGATGGCGGTGAGGAGAACTGTTTCCAACCTCCAACCTTCTAATCTTCTAACTTTCCATCCATGCATGGAAAGATGGAAGGTTGGAAGAATGGAGGCGACCAACAAGCCTAAACTTGCCAGCCACAGAAGAAGAGCCAGGGAATTGCTCACATCGCGCCAGAAAAGGACAGTGGCGATTGCGCCCAAAAGGAGAGCGACTAAGACGGCAGCCTTCCGCCGCTGCGAGAGGGGCGGCTCGTCTGCGGCCAGCGCGGGCGGTTCGGGCCGGGGAGCGTTCCAGACGAAACACAGGGCCGCCACCGCATAGAGCAGCACGCCGTCCACGACGTAGCCTATCCTGAAGGCTCGTTGGGCCAAGAACGCGATCAAAAGGGCCAGGGCAACGAGTAGCAATTTTTTCATTGGCCCTCCTCGGCAGCGTTACTCCAACCGGCACCTGGGTATGGAAACAGCCGCTCCTGGGGAATGAATTCCCGGATGCCGCCTGGCGGTGTCCAGTACAGGTAAATGTGCGAGCGATCACCGGCGTCCAGAAAGCGCAGTTTCAGGTCGTGGCGACCGGCGTCCAGTTGAATCGTGCGCGAGATCTCTCGATTGGGTGTGGTGTTCTCGATAAGCAACTCGCCGTCCAGATACAACCACGACGCGCTCAGCGATTCGGTAGTCAGGATGTAATCTCCGGCTTCGGGAACGTCGAGTTGGCCGGCCCATTCCACGGTGTAAGGACGGGGCATGGGCAGGAAGTGGAAATAATACGCGATCTGAGCGTCAATACGGGTGAAAGCCGGCGGCCCCGACCAGTTGTCATTGGGATAGAAACGACCCAGCAAGCCGTTGGCGGAGACAGGGACGTGAAACAGGGCATCAGCCGGAATCACGGTCAGTTCACCGGCCCCCGGTGGCCGCCAGCGCAGGCGCAACAGTCCGCCAGACAAAACCTCACAGTGTATCTCGAGGTCGTGACACCCCTGGGCCAGGACGACGACCCTGGACAATTCACCATCGCCCCGGAGCAACGACTCGCCGTCCAGGAGAACCTCAGCGGGGCCCGGCGTATCCAGAGCCAAAGTGTACCGCCCATACTCAGGCGCCAGTAAGACCCCCCTCCACTGCACGCGGAAGGGTAGAGGCACGGGCGTGTGCGTCGTCCAATCAAAATCCAGCGGCCCTTCGATTTCACTCAGGACAGGCCCTTCGACAGCAGAAGCAAGCTGCCGGCTCGCCCCTGCGAGGGCAAAATACTGTCCCGCCAAACCCTGTACGCTGGCTATGGTCTCCCGGCTCAGACGATAAGTGTACAGCACAGTGAACCCGGTGCCCGCATGCCCCAACTCCTCGACCACGGCATTTGGGTAGTAACGCATGAGTTGCTGGCGAACGGCCCGCGAGTCAGGGTCCACAAAAAGCATGATGCCCTCTTTATCTTCACCCGGCGAGCGCAGCGGAAAGACCGTCGCCGGGTTAAAGGGAACCATCTCGCCCAATTCGGGGGCCAGGAAACGGATAGTCGGATGGCCGGTGAGCACCGGAGAGAAGCGCAGGTCGTAGTCATCCTGCCAGCGCTGAATCTGGCGAGCCATGAGCGTCTCCGGAGTGGAAAAGGCATTCCACACGGCAAAATCATTGGCCTGCTTATGAAAGTAGAAGTCAAAGTTATACCAACCCACTACCACTAACAACGCGCCGACAGCAATCGGTAACAGGCGGATCCAACGGGCAAACAAGCGCCGAAATTCGCGGATCAGAGCATACAACGGCAGGCAAGCCATCAAATAGACAACGGGCAGCGTACCGATACCCCGCAGCGCCTGGGGCGACTCGAAAAACAGGGCGAAGACAGCCGGGCAGAGCATCACCACCCACCACACGGGCAGGAGCAAATAGCGCGGGTTGCGCCAGCGCCACAGGCTGTAGGCGAAACCCAGGACGAAGAGAGCCCCGCTGATGGGATCGAGCATGGGCGCACCGGGTAGATTGTGCCGCCCGTTGCGGTCGCCCTGGAAATTGAACATCAGCACGTGCCGTTTGACGCTCTCGATGATGGCCGCGCGTGGGTCGGTGACCGTTGGGTCACGAAAGATGGACAGCCGCCGGGGACGGGCCCAGAACACATCGGAATGACGCAGGGCATAGCGGGCCAGCGGGGCCACAACCAGCAACACGGCCAGGGCCAGCAGCAGCAGGTTGGCCCAGTTGCGCCGCAGATAGTCGCGCACAGCCACGGCCTGCATCATCACCAGCAGAGCAACGATGATGAGCAGGAAATTGTTGGTGGTGTAGAACCACAGGCTCAACCCCAACACCAACCCGCCCCAGGCGAAATCCCACGCCCGACCCGTGCGCCCGCCCTTCAGCAGGAAATACAGGGTAAGCAGGATGAAAAACGGGGTATCAATACCGGTCATGGCGATGCGGCTGAAATTGACGTGCCAGCGCGATACGGCGATGAAAAAGGCGAACAGCAGCCCCAGCCGTTCATCCTCGAACTCGCGCCCGAAAAGGTACGCGGCCAGCACCCCGCCCAGTCCAAAGGCCACCGGCACCGCGCGCAGGGCCAGCGTGCTCACCCCAAACAAGCGCAGGGCCATGGCGAACAGATAAACCAGGAAAGCCGAGCGGTCCATAGCCGGCACGAACACCGGACGATAATTGGGGTCCTGTAACACGCGTAGCGCGTGCAGTCCCCCGTCCGCCTCATCGTACCAGGTGCCAAAAGGGATGTTGTTGAACTGGTAGAGGCGAAAAAAGGAAGCAAGGAGCAAGATGGCAAGGAGCAAGATGGAAGGATAGAGGGTTGGAGGGTTGGAAGGATGAAGGGTGGGAAGGGTGGAAGGGTGGGAAGTGGTGGTCAAGGGATCCAGAAAATAGATAGCGACGAAGAAGCAGAGCAAACTGGACACGTAGAGGCCCCATGGCATCCAGGGGCGTACCGGTTTCTCGAAGACCAGCAAGGCGGCGGTACTGATCAAGGAAGCGACGACCAGGAGAACCATCCCCACCCTCAATCGCCGGCCGCCTGGCGTGATTTGAGACCGGGGTGGACTGGGTATCGTCGCCGGCGTTGAGCGGGTAGCCATAACGAACAACGCAGCCGCGACCACATAAATGAGCAAACCATCCCGCAGATCGTTGCGTGTAAGATGGCTCTGGGCCATAACCGCCAGACCAACCGCCACCAGAGCCACCGGCAGGTGAGTGATTTTGCGCGATGTATACATAGTCGGGAGCCGATGGATTTAGTAGGAAGAAGATGATTCAATGATAACGTCAAAGCGGGCTTTTGTCAAGGGAACGGTCACCCCGCCCTTGTGGGTGCGTTTCAGTTTCGGGGCAGGTTTGTCCCGTAGCGGCCAACCGCTGCTGCG
>JANLFX010000085.1 GCA_024653325.1 Anaerolineae bacterium | reverse complement strand
CGTCGGCGCAGGCCGACGCCCGGCCGAAGGCCTCACAGGTGCGACCTCGGTCGCGGTTCCCTCAGGGTCCCGACTAGCAGATTATTTTCTTAAAGTTCATAAGCCGTCACTACGACAAAAACGCCAATGTCCAACTCTGTTGTTAGCCTAGACAACAACAAAGCGGCGTCGCCCAAGCAGGGGGACGCCGCTTTGTTTCGCGGGGAGAGTCACCCGTCTCTGACAAAACTCAACATAAAATACTTGACAGAATCAGAGAATTAGTATATGATAATACCAGATTATCCTACCAGCAGCTTATCTTCACTTGCAGCGATGCGCAGGTCCAGGGGAGAGGTCAATGAGCACGGACACTAGGCGAATTACAATTATTATCTCCAAAGATACGCACCTGGCACTAAAGTTAGAAGCCGTGAAGCAGGAGACCACGGTCAGTGACATTGTGCGTACCCTCATTGACCGCTGGCTTCAGGAACAGCAGGGGCAAGAAAAGCAATCCTCCTGACTACCCTGCTTCCCACAGGTTTGCAACTTGTGGGAGCACGATTCACGGGTACTTTACGTTGGCGGCAAATCGTGGTATACTTTAATAAACCCTTTCGCAGCTCGTAAATTTGGGGGATAAGGAACGGACACGGTGGATAATTACCCTGACCATGATGAGCTGATTCGCAAACTGGCCAGCAAAGTTCACGATCGAGGGCTGGCTGCCCCCGCCATCTTATTCTTGGAACTGTACAAGCCATTCAGTTATCTTAGTGGACAATGTATGCTCCTAGCTCAGCCGCTATTAGATTGCTTCACGGGTAGCTTTTCCATCGGACAACTCGCCGAACTCCTGGATGACGACCAAGCCGTGGAACGCTTGATCCGCTACCTGGAAGGAGGCGCGGAGATGCAATCACCCCATGCGAAGGAGGGGATCCGTTGATCACCGAAGAGCAGTCTCTGACACTGGCTTTCCTCCTCCTATTCGTCCCCTTAATGCTTTTCTTTGCCTCCCGTGTGCGCAGCGGGCGTCAGGTATCTCTGCGTCGCATTCCCGCTTTCGAAGCTCTCCCGGATTTGATGGGTCGGGCGGCGGAGAGTGGGCAGGCGTTGCATGTCGGCCTGGGCAGCGGCGGTGTGGGGGGCGAGGATACGGCCAGTACCCTGGCGGGCCTGACTGTGCTGAGTTACCTGGCAGAACAAGCGGCAGTTTTTGATTGCCCGCCAGTGGTCACCGTGGCGGATATGGCCTTGCTGCCAGTGGCCCAGGACGTGCTGCGCAACGGGTATCTGCGGCAGAATCGCTTGCGCGGATACCGCCCGACAGCAGTGCGTTTCCTGGGGCCCTCAGCAACAGTATATGCCGCCGGAGTGATGGACGTCTTGGCCCACGAGCGAATTATGGCTAACGCAATGATAGGTGCTATGGGCAACGAGTATCTGTTGATAGGCGAGACCGGAGCCAAACACGAGATCAACCAAATCGTGGGCACGTCCAATGTGGGGATATTGCCTTTTGTTTTCGCCACGGCTGACGAAGCCCTCATCGGCGAGGAGATGTTTGCCGGTGGCGCTTATCTGTCGCGCCTGCCAGAACACATTGGTTGCCTGCTCACTCAGGACTGGATGCGCTTACTGTTGGCAGGTGTTATCCTGGTAGGGGTTGTGTGGCAGACGCTTTTTTAAGGGAGGAGACTCCAGGTGAAGCGCAGATTTTCCGTCTTATCCTCACTATACGCAGTGATCGCTGGGGCAGTGGGTACCATCGTTCTGTTGGGGTTCTTCGTTGACCTCGAGGGGTTTCACCTCCGGGATTTGCAGACCATCCTGTTAGATTGGGTAGTCACCGTGGCGGCCTTTGCTTTTCTGTTAGGCGCGATCAACGTGGTACGGGTCAATCTGATGCGCATTCGCCAGCGTAAGGGCGGGTTGTACAGTCTGGTGACTCTGACCGCCATGTTTGCAGTGCTGGCCTTCGGGCTGGCTGATGGCCCGCAAAGCATGGTAGTACGGTGGACCTTTGATTGGGTACTGGTGCCGCTACAGGCCACCTTATTTTCGCTGATGGCTTTCTTTGTCATAGTCGCCGCCTGGCGGGTGTTCCGTTTGCGTAACCTGGAATCGCTCCTGTTACTGCTGGTAGGAGTGCTGGTCCTGCTGAGTCAGGTGCCCCTCAGGTTCCCGTGGGCCGAGGATTTGGCGGGTTTCAAGAACTGGATTCTGGCCGTGCCGGCCATGGCCGGGGCGCGGGGAATCATCCTGGGGGTAACTCTGGGCATTGTGACTACTGGCTTGCGCTTAATCATGGGGATTGATCGTCCTTACAGCGATTGAGGTTGCATCACCAGCCTAGAGGGTTGGCGGGAGTTGGGTAGATGATTTATTGCCCGAAATGCGGAACGGCCAATCTGGAAGATCGCAACTTTTGCGTTCAGTGTGGGGCTGCTCTTGAACCGGAGAAAGGGCAGCGTTGCCCCATGTGTGGCGCGATCAACCCGCCTGGAAATGTGTTCTGCGACGAATGCCATGCGCGCCTGGTCCCCGTTATCGCCCGGCCCACTGGTCCACTGCAAATGCCCCCTTCTTTGAAAGGCTTATCCCTGCCGACTAAACCTTTGGAAGAGATAGAAGAAGGCGTGGCCCCCCAGAAGCCCGAACTTCCAGGAGCGGCGCCTTTGCCGGAAGCCGAGACACCGATAGCTGCGCCTGTATCGGGATTGAGTGAGACCGCGCAGGAGGAAGAACCGGCTTGGCTGGTGAACCTGCGGGCCAGGTACGGGCGGGCCCGTGTAGAAGTTGCAAAAGAAGAGGCCGTAGAAGAGAAGCCGGTCTGGCTGCGGGAATTGCATGAGGCTCCCGCCGCCGAAGAGGCTCCTGATTGGCTGAGCGAACTGCGGCGACGCACCGCCGAAGAAATGCCTGCTCCTGAAGAAGTGGAGGAAGCACCTTCCCCTGCCGAGGAAGAAGCCATTCCTTCATGGTTGGCGGAATTGCGCGCTGGCAAGGAAGGCGAAGAGGAGATTGAGGAAATCCCACCGCTTGCCGAAGCAGAGGAGCTGCCCACAGAAGCGGCGGCGGAAGAAATGCCTGAATGGCTGCGCAGCCTGCGTGAGGAGACCCTGGCTCCAGCCGCGGAGACAATCCCCCCAGAAGCCCCTCCCCCAGCCGAGGTGGAAGAGAAGGCAGAAGAAGAGGTGCCTCCGATAGCCATCCAGCCTACCGAGGAAGAGGGATTGCCCGATTGGCTGCGGGAATTGACGGCTGAAGGGAAAGAGATTGCAGCCGAAGAAGCCGAGGAAACGCCTCCACTGGCAATACCACCTGCCGAAGAGACTGAGCCACCCGGCAAGTTGCCCGACTGGTTGCAGCGCATCACCCTTCCAGAGGAAGCCCCACCTGCTGAGGCCCCTCCTCCGGCGGAAGCCGGGGTGCCGGAGTGGTTGCGAATGATCACTCCCGCTGCAGAAACTCCTCCTCCGGTCAAGACTGAGAAGGAAGCCCCCGCGTGGCTCCAAGAGATCAGCGAGACCAGAGAGATTCCTGTCTTCGAGGAGACTATTCCGCCGGAGGAAACGGAAGAGCGTGTGCCCCCTTGGCTGCAGGAGCTGGCTCCTGCCATTGGAGAAGAGGAGGCCATCCCCCCAGAGGAAGTTCCTGCCATCGGTGAGGAAGAACTGAAAGCAGGTGTCCCGACCTGGTTGGAGGAGATAAAAGCGATGGAGCCGATTCCTTTGGAGGAACCGGTGGCGCTGACCGAAGGCCCGGCTCCATCCGAAGAAGTCGCCGAAGAACAACCGGAAGAAGTGCCTCCGTTCCCCGTTGGCGTGGAGGAGCTCATCGAGGAAGTACCTGCTCCGCTGATCGGTGAAGAATTGGCGGAAGCCGTTATCCCCGATTGGGTGTTAGCCCTGCGTCCTCCAGAATTGGAAACAGGGCCAGCACCGACCAGGGAAAAGGCCGCCGAGGTCATGGAGACCACCGGCCTGCTGGCCGGTATCCCTGGAATACTGCCCGCCGAACCCATCATTGGTGTGCCACATACCTTACGCCCCCCGGCAGTGATGACTGTGCCCGGTGAGCTTGCCCTGGAGGCCAAATTGCTGGGTGAAGTCATCGCCCGAGAACGGCCGCCGGCTGTGTCTATCCCCAGAGAACGCGGCAAACGACTGGTGCGCCAGGTCGGGCGTGTGCTGTTGTACCTGGTTTTGCTCGTGGCTATCCTGATACCTTATTTCTCCTCCACCGGATTGTTCGATGAATCTGTGCCACCAGCTCCGGAAACGGAGGATTTCTTCCGCACCATCGAGAATCTGGCCCCCGGTTCCGTGGTCCTGGTCGCTTTCGACTACGATCCATCCCTGGCCGGGGAGATGACCCCTCAGGCTGAAGCGCTCATCCAGCACTTGATGAGACGCGGGTTGAAAGTGATGACCATCAGCCTGTACCCAGGCGGACAGGCGCTGGCCGAGGAGATCCTGCGCGGAGCTGCGGTATTGTACGGGTATCAGGCTGGGCAAGACTATATCAACCTGGGTTACCTGCCAAACCATCCAGCATCTCTGCGCGCCTTCACCGGGGCGAATCCTGTTGCCGGCTACACTTATGAAGGCATTTCAGTTACCGAAACCCCGCTCGGCCAGCGGATCAACAGCCTGAGTGATTTCAGCCTCGTCGTCGAGCTGGCCGCCGGACGGGAAACTTTGCGCTGGTGGGTAGAACAGGTGGGCAGTCAATATCCGGATTTGCCCATGATAGCCGGCATCAGCGCGAGCGTGGATCCTTATGTGCGCCCTTATTATGAGACCCCTGGTCGCCGTCAATTGAAAGGCTTGCTGGTGGGATTGCCGGGCGCAGCGCAGTACGAGGGACTGACCGGGCGAGTGGGTCGCGCGCTGGACAACCTGGAATCGCAAGGGTTAGCCCACCTGACCATTGTCGCCGTGATTGTGATAGGCAACGCCGTCTATCTGGTATCTCGACTCCAAAGGGGCAAGTGATGGATGTCCTGCTGGCGCCGTTTCTGACCGAACAGACAGGCATGTTGGTGGCCTTCGTGCTCACCCTGCTGATATTTAGCTACCTGCTGGGCGATAACCCACTTTTTCGCCTGGCCCAGGCGCTTTTGGTCGGCGTGGGAGTGGGCTATGGCATCGTGGTCGTTTTCCACTACGTGCTCATTCCCCGTCTGGCGCTTCTGACAACGAACTGGTTGCTTGTGGTGCCGCCCCTGTTACTCGGATTGCTACTGTGGGCTAAGTTGCAACCCTCCTGGTCCCGGGTGGGCAACGTATCGGTAGCTTTTATCCTGGGAGCAGGCGCGGCCCTGGCCATTGGGGGCGCATTGCTCGGCACGCTGGCGCCGCAAGTGCGGGCTACTTTGCTCTCCCTTAACCCCGCCGATTATCCCTTTGCCACGGACTCGAATCCGGCACTGGACGCGGGAATTATCGTTGCCGGTACAATCTGTGTCCTATTGAGTTTCTATTTCCATGCCCCTGCTCCGGGACAGAGAGTTGGACCGGGAGGTGCCTTGCTGCACTTCGCCGGACGCGTGGGCCGGTATTTTATCATGATCACCTTCGGCGCTCTCTTCGCCAACATGGCGATGTCATTGGTATCGCTGTTGCTGGGACGGGTCGAGTTTCTGATGGACACGATGAGCAAGCTGTTGGTGTGGTTGGGTTTCACTTAAAAGCTGGAGTCTGGCGAATTTCGAGGCGTCCACATCTTGGGATTAGCGACGGGGAGGGCACGAGATGTGGGGGTTCGTAGTAGCGGCTTCAGCCGCTTTTCGCCCTCTTGGACGGCTGAAGCCGTCACTACGAAGAAAAACGCCAATGTCCAATTAAAAGGGGACAATGGGAAGGCTGGAAGGTGGTATGGATCAGCGTGTTGAATCCATCCTGGTCGCTGATTGCGGAAGCACTATAACCAAAGCAGCAGTGATTGACCTGGCCGAGGGCCAGTATCGCCTGCTGACTCAGGTCGAAGTGGCCAGCACAGTGGAAGCGCCGTGGGAGGACATGTCTCAGGGCATTGAGCAGGCAGTGGCCCAGATTGAGCGTGTGTCCGGGCGCATTTTATGCGATGATCAGGGATTGCTTATCACTCCGGAGCGGGCTGGCGGGCAGGGGGTAGATGCCTTTGTGCTTACTACCAGCGCCATGCCCCCCCTGCGCGTCGTTCTGACCGGTCTGGTGCAAGACTTAAGTCTGGCCAGTGCGCGGCGAGCAATACGGTCCATCTACGCCGACATAGTTGAAGTAATCGCTTTGGACGACGCTACAGGACGGCGCAGTGATGAGGACAGGGTGCGCATTATTCACCAGGCGAGGCCGGACGTGATCTGCATCGTCGGTGGCACCGATGGTGGGGCCACCACACCGGTGTCCGATCTGGCCCGAGTGGTCACCCTGGCCTGCTCCCTCCTGGAGAAAGAAGAACGACCGGTGGTTATCTTCGCCGGCAATGCCGACATGCGGTTGCAAGTAGCCCAGATTATCGGTGAAGAGGCACCTTTAAAAGTGGTGGACAATGTGCGTCCTAAGCTGGACCTCGAGAACCTGTCACCCCTGCGTGAGGAAATCGCGGCCATCCACCGCGAAAAGATGAGCAAATTGCCCGGCCTGATGGCGCTCAATGCCTGGAATCCCCAGGTGGTGATGACCACTGCCCAGGCCCAATCCTATGTCATCGAATACCTGAGCCGTAAGTATGGCCCGCCGAAGGGGGTGCTGGGAGTAGATATTGGCGGGACAACGACGGTGGTGACCGTGCGGTTGGATGGATTGTCTCAGCAGATCATCCGCACCGATGTGGGGATGAGTTACAGCGTGGCACAAGTATTGAACCAGGTGCCTATAGACGACATTCTGCGCTGGGTACCGTTTCCCATCGAGGAAAACGAAGCTTGCAATCTCCTCTTAAACAAATCGCTTTACCCGACAACTCTGCCCGCTACCCGCGAGACCCTGCTGCTGGAGCAGGCTCTGGCTCGTGAGGCCTTGCGCCTGGCGTTGGCCGAGGCTGGGGAAGCATGGTCCTCAGACCGGGCCTCGCCGTATCGCTATCTATCCCCCATGATCGAACCCATCGTGGCCAGCGGTGGGGTGCTGAGCTGTGCTCCCCGCCCAGGTCAGGCTGCTCTGATCCTATTGGACGCGATTCAGCCCATCGGGGTGACCACTTTGGTCCTGGACAGCCGGATGTTCATGGCCGCCATGGGGGCCATCGCCGGACTTAATGCTCTGGCTGCAGTACAGGCGGCGAGTCTGGGTGGACTGGTGAGCTTGGGGACGGTGCTCGCGCCCGTGGGCCAGGCGCGAGAGGGTGAAATTGTGCTGCGCTTGAAGGTCGAGGAGCTGAATCTGGATATAGAAGTGCTCTACGGCTCTCTGGAGGTATATCATCTGCCATCCCCCAAACCGCTCACCTTGCAGGTGAAGCCCCAGCGCAACTTCGATGTCGGTTGGGGGCCAGGACGTGGTCGCAAAATACAGTTCAGCGGTGGAAGTGTGGGGCTGATCGTGGATGCTCGTGGCCGGCCTTTAATCCCACCCTCAGATCGGGCTCAGCGGCAGATTAAGATGCAGGAATGGTTGTGGGGCATAGGAGCCTAAATCGGCCAAGCAGAACCAAACAGGCAAACCACAAAGGACACAAAGGGCACGAAGGAGACCACGGCTTGTATGTCCTTGGTGTCCTTCGTGGTTCATCTTCTTGCCCAATGTGCCGGGGGGCACGGGGGGTGTCCTCCCCCGCACCTCACCCACCCCAACCCCCTCCCGGCGGGAGAGTGAGGGGGCAGGGGGAGAGAGAGTGGGGGACATCCCCCCACCCCCGGGTGGGAGGCCAAGCCACCCACCGCCCCCCGGCGAAAAAGCCACTGTTTGTACTGGACAGGAGATGCCTGAACAGCTACAGAATTTCACCAGTAAAGGGGGCAGCGGCCTATAGGGGAGCAGTGTGGCGATGTACTATCCTCCACAAACTCAGGTAATTGCATTGACAACCATCACTCGCCAGCGTTACTTGCCGGTGCCCGGGCAGGTACTGGTAAATGTTGGTGATCGGGTGGAACCTGCCATGCCTGTGGCCCGGGCCCAGCTGCCCGGTGAATACCGGATTATTGATGTAGCCAGCGCCCTGGGTGTCCACGAAAGCGAAGTGGATAAGTACCTGGTAAAAGGGCTGGGGCAGCAGGTAAAAAAGGGGGAGCGCATTGCCGTCCGACGAGGTTTGCTTTTCCCGCGGGCCTGTCGCGCCCCAGCCGATGGGTTTATCGCCGCCTGTGGCGGAGGACAGGTGCTTCTGGAGACGGTGTCACCGGTCTACGAGGTGCCGGCGCACATCAGAGGGCGGGTGGTCAGCCTGCGTCCTAACTACGGCGTGGCCATTGAGACGGTGGGGGCCTTGATCGAGGGGGTGTGGGGGACTGGCGGGGAGAGTTTTGGGGTCATCAAAGTGCTGACGGAACGCGCAGACGAACCCCTCGAGGCTGAAAAACTGACTGCCGGGTTCGAAAAGGCGGTGATTGTTGGCGGGCTAACGGCTGACCGCGCTGCCCTCGAACGGGCGACAGAAATCCAGGCTCGGGGCATGGTATTGGGCAGCCTTGATGCCAGCTTACGAGCCCTGGCCACCAGCCTGCCCTTCCCGCTTATTGTCACCGAGGGCATGGGACGCATTCCGATGGCTGCCCCCATCTTCGACTTGCTGAAAAAGCTCGACGGCAGTGAAGCTTCTTTGAGCGGCGAAGTTTCTCCCCGCTGGGGGATAGTACGTCCTGAGATTATCATCCCCCGCTTGGGCGAAGCAGCCCCTTCCCGTCGAGACCAACGCATATCACCCCTGGACATTGGATTGACGGTGCGGATCATCGGCCAGCCCTATCAGGGAGCGGTCGGGGTCATCACCGAAATGCCATACTGGCCCGAAGAGATAGATTCTGGAGCGCGACTCAAGGTTGCCAGAGTGGACCTGGGAGACGAAGGGGTGGTGTCCGTGCCTTTGGCGAATCTTGAACTGCTTATCCAGTGAGTTTTGAGTTCCAGGTTTCAGGTTGAGCACGATGATCAACCCGAAACCTTAACTCCAATTGGAGAGGAGAGACGAAATGAGCATTAGAGATAGGCTAACCTTTGGTGCCGAGGAACCGGCGGCCGGCCCGCCCCTGGGCGGTGAACCAGAAGCAGAGGGTGAAGGGAAACAGAATCGCCTCTTCATATTCATCGTCATTGGCCTAGCCGGGCTGTTGGCGTGCGGTCTCCTGAGTATCGGCGGGTACATGCTGATCAAGCCTGGTGCGGATCGGAGTGCCGCAGTCACCAGGGAAGCCGTGGCCCAACAGGCGACGCTCATCGCTCAACAGGCGACGGCGACTCCCACACCGACGGCTACTTTGCCGTCATTGCCCACTGTACCGCCATCGCCGACACCGACCTCCGGCCCCACCCAGGCGGCAACCAACACCCCGGTGGTACCTCCTACCGAGACCCCAGTGCCTGGAGCACCCACCCCCACGCCAACGTGGGGCGGTGGAACACCTGATACCGGCATTGGCGGGTTGGGGGCGGTCGCGCTGGCTGCTGGCCTGGCAGTGTTGGTGTTCGTTGTGCGCAAGGTACGGCTGGCCCATTAAACGGCCCTATCACCACGTTTCTCAAGGGATAAAGAAAGAGCGCCGTTCACCGGCTCCGGTCTTCCCTGGAGCAGGTTGAGGTAGCGTGTACATGCTGCGATGCCAATGGCGACATCATGTGCCGTTGGCATTGTAATACTACAGGGATTCATGGAGCGAGGGCAAGGATGGGGCACGCAGCAGAAAACGATGAGTTCATCCGTGCACGAGAAATAGCCTACGTGATGGACTGTATAACCGATGGGGCCTGCTGTTCTATCGTCGGCGTGAGCAATGTAGGTAAGTCTGATCTGCTACGTGCGGTATATTCCGCCGAAGTCCGGGAACACTTTCTGCCGGATACGAAGCAGTACGTGTTTATCCATATTGACTTCAACCTGATGGTCGCCCTCACCGAGCAGGGTTTCTACGAACTGATCCTGCGCAGCACGCTGGCAGAGTTGAAAAGCTTGCAGGTACCATCGGCCCTTCTGGAACAGGCCGAGACTTTCTACCATCAGGTTGTTAATCCCAACACCCCTTTTTTGGTACCTCTCAGTTTCAACGAGTGTATGTTGGCCTTAGGCGAAGGTCTCAGGCGACGCATCGTCTTCCTGTGTGATGAGTTCGACGAAGCCTTTCAAGAAATTGATGCCCGCGTGTTCCTGAACCTGCGGGCATTGAGGGATCGCTTTGCCGAACGGCTGCTTTACGTGGTTTGTACCGAAAAACAACTGGGGGAAAGTCGCCGCGAGCCAGAGGTCGCCGAGTTCTGCGAGATGTTTGCCCATCGTACCCTGTTTCTGGGCATGTTGAACGCTGCCGATGCCCGGCGAGCACTTAGAGGCTTTGCCCAGGGGGAAGGGTTTCAGTTCAGCGCAGAGGACGAGAATTTCATCCTGACCCAGGCTGGGGGACACCCAGGCCTACTGCGTGCGGTGGGGCATGTCCTGGCCCAGGTGGGAGGCGATCCTCCAGACTACAGGCTGGTTCGGGAGCGGCTGGATAGCGATCACAACGTGCGCGGGGAATGCGCCAAGCTGTGGAATGACCTGACACCTATGGAACAGGAAACTCTGATCGCTTTGGTGGATCGTGGACAGGCTGGACTGGAATCCTGGCCGTCTGATGTGGGACAGGCGCTGGAACGGAAAGGTATTGTTGTTCCAGGAAAGGGCGGTCAATGGCGGGTCTTTGGCGCCCAGTTTGAGGGCTTCGCTCACCGCCAGAAACGGGTGAAAGCCAAAAAGGGCCCGTCGGGAGTGTGGGTAGACGTAGATGCCGGTGACGTATGGGTGGATGGGGAGCTTGTGCCTACTCTCACCGATCTGGAGTATCGCCTGTTGCTTTTGTTGTACGGCCGCCTGAACAAGATTTGTGACAAGTATCAAATTGTTGAGGCCGTGTGGGGCGAGGACTACATTGACGAAGTGGACGACGCCCGCATTGACAAACTGGTGAGCCGTCTGCGCCAGAAGATCGAGCCCAATCCTAATGAGCCCCGGTATCTTATCACCGTTCGGGGTCGGGGTTATAAACTGGTCAGTGGATAAGCTGTAACAGAATGGTCAGCGTGCCGTCGGATGGCGGTCATGCAAACAGTCCCTGCCGGTGGTAAGATAAGGGCAATTATTCGGCTGGTTGGCACATGATCAGACAAAAACCCGTTAAGGAGGCTAAGAAATGGCAACGTTGTTGGAAAAAGTAAGTACGTTGATTTCGGCGAACCTGCACGCTCTGCTCGATAAGGCACTGCAATCGAATTCCCTGGCCGTGATTGATGAGTACATCCGCCAGGTGGAGAACAACCTGGCGGACCTGGAGGACGCGGCGGCCACGGTCGGCGGGCAGGTGAAGACCCTGAAGCGCAAGATGGAGGAGTTCGAGGCCAAGGCCGCCGAGCTGGACCGCAACATAGACATCTTCCTGCGGCAGGGCAAAGAAGACCTGGCCATCGCCGCTCAGAGCAAGCTCAACTCCACCCAGCGCCTGGCCCAGCAGTACAGGGAGCAGTACGAGCGGCAGCAGTCCGAGTATCAGAAGCTGCTGGATGCCAAGCTCAAACTGGAGGCCAAGCTGACCACCATCAAGCAGGAGCGTCAGGAGATGCAGGCCCTGCTGGACCTGGCCAGGTCCAAGGAGATCACGGTCAAAGCTATCAAGTCCCTGGATGACCTGGTGGGTGCTGGTGACTCGGACGTGGCCCGCATGGCCGAATCTATCCGCGCCCGGTTGGACAAAGCCTCGGCCCGGGCGGAGATGCATGCTACCCGCCTGGAGGAGCAGATGGACCAGGTACTGGAGACCGAGCAGCTCAAAATCCAGCTCGAGGAGCGCAAGAAGCGCCTGGGGCTGAGCTCCGAATCCGAACAGTAACGACGAACATGTAAGGGCGACGCCTGCGTCGCCCTTACACCCTGTTTTTAACGGGACGGGACACAAATGACAATGGATAGAACCCGATTGACTTTCTTCGTCATCATCGGCGTGGCCGTGCTGGTCGTGGTCTGCGGCGTGGGGATCAGCCTGCTGCCTCGCATCACGGGATCGCTGGGACTCTCCCCGATGCCAACGCCAGCCCCAGCCGCGGAAACGCTGGAAGTGCGCGTGGTGTGTGCCCTGCCGGTGGAACCCTGGGTCACCGAGGCAGCCAAACAGTTCAACGCCGAGGGCCATACCCTGGAGGGGCATCCCATCCACGTGGAGATCGTCCCCATGGATGGCCTGACCGCGAAGGGCCGCTACGAGCGCGGGGAGTTCGGCACGGAAGGCAGCCCTTATCCCACGGCCTGGATACCGGATAGCCGCTATCTGGTGGAGCTGGTCAACGCCACTTACAAGGACCTGCGTGGCCGCGACGTGTTCCTCACCGACGGGGAATACCGAGCACGACCGATCGCCGTTTCCCTTTTCGCCTGGGGCATTTACGCTACCCGCGAAAAGGTGTTGCGCGAGAAATATGGCGAGATTGACTGGCACGCCATCCACGACGCGGCCACGGCCAAAGGCGGCTGGCCGGAATTGGGCGGCAATCTTGAATGGGGCTACTTCAAGCTGGTGGTGCCCAACCCGAACAAGAACGTCGGCGGGCTGGCGGCGATGGTCGCCGCCGCCGGGGAGTATTACGACAAAAACATCATCGGCGTGGAAGATGTGATGGATCCCGCTTTCCAGGCTTGGCTGGGTGAACTAATGGGCGCAGTGACCGATTTCTCCAGCCTGGGAGCCTATTCTGTGGAGAACCTGGCCCTCTTCGGCTACTCGATGGGCGACGGCGGCCAACTCCTGGAAAGTGACCTGCTGGTGAATATGCAGGGCATCCAGACCCGCTGGGCCGACCCGCTGGTGATCGTTTACCCCCAATACGTCACCTGGTTCGACTTCCCGTTCACGGTGTGGATGGGGCCGGAGACCACGGCTCAGGAGAAGAACGCGGCCCTGGAATTCGAGAAGTACCTGCTGTCTCCTGAAGTGCAGCAACAGGCCTTGAAGCGCGGTCTGCGCCCGGCTAACCCCGACGTGCCCCTCGATGGCCCGGATAGCCTGTTCGTGAAATGGCAGTCCCAGGGGGCGAAGGTTGTGGTCCCGCGGGCTACGGCCATGCGTTCGCCGGACCGTGATGTACTGGATGCTCTCCTGAAATGGTTCGACCGAAACGTGGCGCAGCGCTAGGAGGTTGACCATGAGACGCAAACAAACCTCCGGCACAATCGCCGTTCTGGCCGGCCTGCTGATCCTGCTGGTCTTTGTGATCATCGGCTGCTGTTCCTGCTGGGGCGTGCTGAATAGACTGGCTCCCTCCGGTGGAGAAACGCCGATGCCCGTCCGCAGCCAAGCCACCCTGCGCCTGGCTTATTCCCCGGAGAAAGAGCCGCTGCTCAGCGAACTGGTCACCGGGTTCAATGCCCTGGGCCTGACCACCCCCGACGGCCAGCCGATGACCGTGGAGACCGTGCAACTGGAACCAGACGCGATGATCCAGGGCGCGCTGTCCGGCGACTTCCAGGCCATAACCCCCGATTCTTCCATCTGGCTGGACCAGCTCGACCGTGCCTGGCAGGAACAGACCGGCAGTGAATCGCCGCTGGTAGGGCAGACCGTGCGCTACGCCATCTCACCGATAGTCATCGCCATGTGGGCGGATGTGGCACAGGGCATGGGCTATCCGGCGCAACCCGTAGGTTGGTTGGACCTCCTGGCCCGCGCTCAGAGTGACCCCAACTTCGGTTGGAGTCACCCTTCGACTACCACGGCCAGCGGCTTACTGGCCACCCTGGCCGAGTTCTACGCTGGCGCGGGCAAAACCCGTGGCCTGACCGAGGAGGACGTCCAACGTCAGTCCACCCTGGACTATGTGGCCGCCATCGAGAAGACGGTGCGCTACTACGGAGAAGGTGAGTGGGCCCTGGTGCAACGCCTGCTCAGCGAGGGGCGTGGCGACCTGGATGCCTTCGTCTGCCAGGAGCAATTGGTCATCTACTACAATCGGCAGGCGGGCAGCTCCTCCGGCCCAGCCCTGGTGGCCGTCTACCCCAAAGAGGGTTCGCTGTGGGAGGACCATCCCCTGGCCCTATTGGAGACGCCGGACCTGACTGCTAACCAGCGGCTGGTCTTTAGCCGTTTTGTTGAGTACCTGCAATCCTCGGAAACGCAGGCCCGTGTGCTGGCGCACGGCTACCGGCCCACCGACCTGAGCATCTCCCTGAGCGGGCCAGATTCGCCGTTCACCTCAGATTTGGGTGTAGACCCCGCTCAACCACAGACCGCGCTCCAGGTGCCTAGCCCGGCGGTGGTACAGGTGGTGCAGGATGTGTGGTGGTACACCAAGCGTCACACCAACGTTTACCTGGTGGCGGACACTTCAGGTAGTATGGAGGGCGAGAAGCTGGAAAGCGCCCAAGAGGCCCTGCGCATCTTCGTCGAGCAGATCAAAGGCGATGTAGAACGGGTGGGCCTCATCGAGTTCGCCAGCGACGTGTACGACGTGGTCGAAATGGATGAGCTGGGCAGAAATCGCGAGAAGCTGATGGCAGGCATTGATGGCCTGTGGGCCGGCGGTGACACGTCCCTGTTGGACGGGGTGAAAGTGGCCTACGACCGCCTGCAAGAACGGGGTGACACGGAACGCATCAATGCCATCGTGGTTATGACCGATGGCCTGGAGAATGATTCTGTCATCAGCCTGTATGAGCTGATCTCGAGGATAAAAGAGGGGAATGCCCGGGGAGTGCGGGTGGTCGTGTTTTGCATTGCCTACGGCGACGACGCTGACCTGAATACCCTGCGGGCGATCGCCGAGGCCAGCGGTGGGGATGTACGTCGTGGCGATCCGGAGACCATCCGCCAGTTGTACAAGATACTGTCCACGTACTTCTAGTCTACACGCTCTATGGGAGGTCTGATTGGCGAAGCGAACCGGGTTCGGCGACGAACTGCGCAGCCGCGCGTTGCAGGCCATGCTGTCTCACGCTTTCTTCCGCTGGGAAAGCGCCGTCACTATTGCTACTTTTTTCATCGTCCTGCCCGCCCTTACCCTGCTCCTGGGCCCGTCGTGGATCCCCTGGTTGCCGTGGTGGGTCTGGCTTCTCGTGGGGGCGATAGCGGAAACGGCGATCCTGTGGACCAGCCTGTTTGACGAAGCCACGGCTACGCGGGTGGTAGCCGATATGTTCCGCCGTCAGTTCGATCCCCGTGCCCTGCGCCAGACGCCCTTGCGCGAGCGAGTAGAGAAAGCCCTGGAGTATCGAGTGCGTATTGAAGAGGTCGTGCAGCGCACTCAAAAGGGCGTGCTGCGCGAGCACCTGATCGAAACTGCCCGCCAGATCACCACCTGGATCGAGCAAATCTACGCGCTGGCCCGGCGGCTGGACGCCTATGAAAATGATCCCGTGATCAAGCAAGACCTGCGCTCGGTGCCGCTGGCCATCAAGAACTTTTATGCCCGCCTCGAGACAGAAGACGATGAGGCGGTGCGTGTCCAGTTGCGAGAGACCATCGCCAGCAAAGAGGCCCAGTGGGCCAACCTGCAGCGGCTGCAAAACGCGATGGAAAAGGCTGAGTACCAACTGGAAAACACTCTGGCGGCCATGGGCACAGTTTACGCGCAACTGCAATTGATGGGAGCCAAAGATATAGACAGTGGTCGGGCACAGCGTCTGCGCGAGGACATCGCCGAGCAGGTGACGGCCTTGCAGGATGTGCTGGAGACGATGGACGAGGTGTACAAGGGGCAAGAGTACTCTCTACTCCAGACAGACAACAAACGTGCAAATTCGCAAGTTCGCTGAGGGAGTGTGACATGGGAAGAGGAAGCAAATTGTTGCTGTTGGTTAGTATTTTGCTACTGCTCATGCCGGCCTGTCATGGGGGTGGGCAAGCGACCAGCGAGCCGACCAAAGGTGAGGTGTACGTATACGTAGCCGCCCCGCTTTCGGGCTTCCAGGCTAACGGTGGACAAACCGTCGTCGGCGGGGTGCGATTGATGGCCGAGCGACTCAATAAATCCGGCGGATTGCTGGGCTATAAAGTCGTCGTCGTGGAAGTGGACGACGAAGCCGATTCCGATGTGGCCGTGGCTGTGGCCGAAGAGGTGCGCAAAGCAGTACAGGAGGGCAAGCGAGTCATCGGCGTAATTGGCCATTACAACAGCGGTCAAACTCTGGCCGCGATGGAAATTTACAAGGACTTGCCCCTGATAGTCATCACCCCCACCGCCAGCGGCATGTCCATCAATCCGCTCAGCTATGGCAACTTCTTCCGCGTGAATGCCAACAACGAGGTGCAGGCCAGGGCCGATGCCCGGTTCCTGGTGGATAACCTGGGCGCCAAACGAGTCGCCGTCCTTTACAACGACGATGAGACCTACGGCATTGACCTGGGGCGGCGCACGGTGAACGCCCTGCGCGCTTTGGGCGCCGAGGTGGTGTTGGAACGCATGGTAGCCCTGGAACAATCCGAGTTCACCGAAGAGGTGAAAGCCATTGCCGCGGTCAAACCAGACGCCATCTTTTACGCCGGCTACGAGATCGAAGCGCCCTACCTCCGCGCCGACCTGGTCCACGCCGGGATCACCGTTCCCTTCCTGGCCAGCGATGGGGCCTTCCTCTCGGCGACGATTGACGAATCGGAGGGAACGGCGGAAGGGATGTACGTCAGCGCCTTCGCCCCCAGCCCGGCCCAGGCCGTGGACGAGAACTGGATTCGCGAGTACCAGGAAGTGGAACGGCGTAACCCGGACACCTACAGCATCAACGGCTACAGTGCCCTGGAGGTGCTGGCCGAGGGCGTGAAAAAGGCCGGCAAGTTCGACGCGTCTCAGGTGGTCGCTGCCGTCCGCTCGCTGAGCCTGCAAACACCAGTGGGCAAGATTGCCTATGATGCGCAGGGCGAGCTGGCCGACGCCCCCATCTATATCTTCCAGGTGCAGAACGAGGAGTGGGTACAAGTTTATCCCACCCCGTAATTTCAGGCTTTGTGAGATGGGGCTCTGTCCTGCTGGATTCATGACGAGGAAGCTGGGCCGCTTTTGAAGGAAGGCCACCTGATGAAATGCTACAACCACCCTGAGGCCGATGCGGTCGCCACGTGCGCGGAGTGTGGTAAAGCTATTTGCCAAAGTTGCGTTGTGAACGTATCTGGCAGGGTTTACTGCCAACAGTGTTTTGCCGCCGGGGCCACGACAAGTGGCAGCAGGACTGTCAGCGCTTCTTCAACAAGCCCTCTCGCTATAGTCAGCCTTGTTCTCGGGATCCTGGCGCCGCTGGCGTGTTTGTGTGGAGGGAGCCTCGGGATACTTTTGCTGGCCATTCCTGCTGTCATTACAGGCTGGCTCGCTCGCAGCCAGATTTCCCAGCGCGGGGATGGTCAGCAGGGAATGCCGCTGGCTACCGTCGGATTAGTGCTTGGCATCGTCGAGGTGGTGCTCAGCGTTGCAATCACAGTGCTGGTGGGAACGATCTATGGTTGCGCTCTCTTGAATGGGTGGCTTTCCAGGAAGCCCTATTGATCTTGTGCTCCTGGGCATCCAGGTTCAAAGTCGCCGGCGACTTGGGGATTGGACATTGGCGTTTTTGCCGTAGTGACGGCTTCAGCCGTCCAAGAGAGCGAAA
>JANLFX010000084.1 GCA_024653325.1 Anaerolineae bacterium | reverse complement strand
CGACGCTGACCGGCCTGTTCGTTTACTTACCGTTCGCTATAGTGGACATGAGCGAAAAGATAATACATCACATGCAGTTGAGATTCGTACCTCAACCGCTGAGTAGCTCCTTGACCACCTCATTGACCAAGCGGCCGTCGGCCCGGCCTTTGAGAGCGGGCATCAGGCGGCGCATCACGTCTCCCATCTGAGCCGGACTTGTGGCCCCTACCTCGGCGATGACCTCTCTGGCCCGGTCTGCGATTTCAGCCCTTGACATCTGGACCGGCATATAGCCCAACAATATCTTCAGTTCCGCTTCTTCCTGAGCCACTAAATCCATGCGGCCACCCTTGCGATACTCCTCCAGGGATTCCCGCCGTTGTTTGGCTTCACGATTCAGGATGCCCAAGATCTCTGCGTCTTCCAGTTCTCCACCTTTTTGCACCTCGGCATTGGTGATGGCCGTCAATGCCAGGCGGAGGGTGGATTTGCGGCTGTCATCCTGGTCGCGTATCGCTTGTTTCAAATCGTCTTGTAGGGTTTGCTTGAGACCCATCGCATCTCCTCGCCGGGTTGTAAATCGGCCATGCCGGCAAAACGTCCGGCCTAATACAATTCTTTCTGCTCTTTGGCGCTCTGCTTGCGGCTCTTGCGTCGCTTAGCTGCCTTTTTCCGCTTGCGGGCGACGCTGGGCTTCTCGAAAAAGCGGCGCCGGCGCGCTTCTGAGAGGATACGGTCAGCCTGCACTTTCTTGTTGAAACGCTTGAGCAGCCTCTCGAAGCTTTCGCCATCCTCAGCTTTCACTTGAGTCACATACTTCCCTCCTTTCATGCCAGTCAGCAGATGGCAACGCGGCTCTGTGACTGTTATTGAGCCTGGCAAAACGAGTGTGAATGGTCAGCCACCTCTGGAGTAGCTAAGAATCCGGACTCGTTGCAACAGGCTGTTAGTATATAATTATAGTCAGAGCGAACATTCGTGTCAAATCATGCTTGAAACGAGCGCCGCACTTCGGAAGTGCGTCGCACGTTTCGACAGAATGGACGACAGATTTGTTGACAAAAACCTATTCTACACGTATACTTGTGTTGCGATCATAACCGATTGCCCCAATTCACTGTCAGATTGCTGCCGGGGCCTCTCCATTGATGAGGAATAGATGATGGAAGTAGAATATCCGGATATTTTGAGTGAGTACGTGTCCGCCCGGGACCGTCTGGAGACCAACGGCTTGCAATTTGTTTGTCAGATGGATCCCCATACCGTTGCCCCTGGTGAGGTGACCGCCCTGCTCTTGTATCTCCAAAATGCTTTGGATGTTCCTCTCCAGGTCACCGTGCGCGTGCACATCCCCTCTGCAAAAGAAATGCGGCGGGGACGTTCTGGTCCCTTACCTCCTCTCGTGAATTTCACCCTTTTCGAGCCAGAAATGACCCTGGCTATGGAAGCAGCGGAGATGGGGTTGTTGCGTATTCCCCTGCAAATTGATCCATCTACTGAACAAGGGGAGTATGGCATCCGTTGCTCGTTGGCGGTCACATCTCAAGAGAGGGGCACCCGCATTCGCCCCCTGGAAAGTCAGGGACGTTTGGGCCAGACGATTTTGAAAGACACTGTTGGCCTGGGGTTGGCCGCCGCTGTTGGCGTAGGCTACATCAGCGTTCCGGCAGACCAGGTCACTTCTACCATCACCGTGGCCGGCGCTGCCGAGCAGCCCGCCGAGGTGAATCTGGAACCTACTTTTACCTCTCTGTGGATGCCGGACGAGTTAACCATTCAACAGCAGGCTCTGAGGGAAATCAATGATAGACGGATTCATATCCTGGAGCAATTGAAAGCGGAGCCGATGTATGTGGCTCTTCTGGAGGAAAGTGAGACGGCATTCAACTTAGCGAGTGTAGCTCTTCATGTCGGCGAACGCATTTTCCTGGCCAGGATTCTGACCTATACTGTGCAGTACTTTCTGGAGAACGCCAACCGACAGGATGCTCTGTTGATTCCCATTTGGGCGGATGCGTTGCGCAATAACCTGGACACAAATGATTATCTGGCAATGGTCACCCAGGTGGGGTACGAGCGTGTATTGCGACTGGCCATCGCCCTTAGTTTTGCCCTGGTGAGCGAGACCTTGCAGCGTGAACCGTGGACTGCCGAAGAGCAAAGAGCGGTCGCTGATCTGGTGTTGGACTGCATCAGACAGGGGGAACCATTACCCATCGAATTCCTGTACCTGCCCTTGTTGCTCGGTAGCCTGGTGATCGCCCGCAAGGTGACCATGCCTGAGGAGAACATCGGCCACAGTCTGCAACTGCTGGCCCAGGCCAAAAGCAAGCGGGCGGAATCTTTCGACGAGGAACTTCAAGAACTGAACAGGATTTTCGATACCTTGCTCACCGCCGCGCAACAGGGTTGACAGCAATTACTGCCCTGTTCTGACCTGTCTGGCCGCCATGAATTGCTCCTCAAGCTCGGCTCGCCGTTCAGCGGCGGCCCGTTTGGCTTCATCCACGATTTCCTGGATTCTGGCGCGGATGATCCGCACGGTCTCTTCCCCCCGCTGGGGAGCGAAAAGCAGGGCGATCATTGCTCCGACCAACCCACCAAAAAACAGCCCCAATGCGAAGTTAAACGTTTTGCGCATAGTTTTCTGCCTTCCTCCTTCGAGTTTGTTCCGTGCGTTGGGGTAAATCGGACATCCAACTCCGCTATTAATATAGCACAACTTACCGTGATTGACAAGCCAGGTGACAGTCACCCTGAAGGTGACTGTCACCTGATCGATGAAGGAGATGTGAAATGCTGCTTTGTATAGACATCGGCAATACTAACATCGTCATAGGTGTATATCGTGGGGAAGAGCTACTCGGTCATTGGCGGGTAGCAACTGTGCACGACCGCATGGCCGACGAGTACGCCATGCTTTTGCTCCAATTCTTTTCTCATAGCGGCTACGATCCTGCAGCCCTGCAAGGAGTGGCTATAGCCAGTGTCGTACCCCCGCTGACCAGGACGTTCATCGAGCTCTCGGAAACCCACCTGAGACAGACGCCATTGGTAGTGGATGCTGGCGTGCGCACCGGCGTGCGCATCCGCTACGACAACCCCCGCGAAGTGGGCGCTGACCGGGTGGCAAACGCCGCCGCCACATACCGCATTTATGGCGGCCCGGCCTGTGTGGTGGATTTCGGTACGGCGACCACGTTTGATGCCATCAGCGCCGAGGGCGATTACCTGGGCGGAGCCATCGCGCCAGGCATCTTCATTGCTGCCGAAGCCTTGTTCACCCGCACAGCCAAGCTGCCGCGCATTGACCTCACCCGCCCACCGCGGGCCATCGGCTCCAATACCGTGCAATCCATGCAATCGGGCATTCTCTTCGGATACGTGGGCCTGGTGGAAGGAATGGTCGCCCGCTTCCGTGAGGAGTTGGGACCGGACATGCGGGTGATCGGCACCGGCGGGTTGGCCGAGGTTATCGCCCGCGAGACCACGGTTATCAAGGTGGTGGACCCCTGGCTTACCCTCAAGGGGTTGCGTATGATCTACGAGATGAACCGCTGATGCAAACCCTGCGCATTGGCGTGTTGGCCGACACGCACATCCCTCACCGTCTGACCCACTTGCCGGCGGCTATAGTTCGCATCTTCACCGACGTGGACCTGATCCTGCACGCAGGTGATCTGGATGAGACGGATGTATTGACAGAGTTGGGACACATCGCCCCGAGCGTGGCCGTGCGGGGCAACTGGCATAGGAATCCGCCGAACCGCAGCTCATCCCACCTTCCAGCGACCGTGCACCTTTACCTGCTGGATCAACACGTGGTGCTTACTCACGGTTTATGGAACTTGGGACATGGTTTGTTCCTCGAATTCTACGCCCGCGTGCTGGGGCAACATGCGCGACTTAATGAGTTGATGATCCGTTCTTTGCGGTGGCGGTTTCCTGACGCTGACGTGGTAATCTTTGGGCATTCTCACCATGCTGAGGTGAAGCGCTCAGGCGGAATTTTGTTCGTCAATCCGGGCGCGGTGTGCGAAACGCCGGATTTCGAGGAGCAGCCGGCCGTGGCCTTGCTGACTGTGCACCCGTCCCATGCTGAAGCGGAGATCGTGTATCTATAGTGGGTCGGATTGGCAATCCAACCCACTTCAGGGAGAGGTTAGATGATCCTTCAGGGTAAACATATCGTTCTGGGCGTTACCGGCGGCATCGCCGCCTACAAGGCCGTTGAGGTCGCCAGCCGCCTGGTGAAAGCCGGAGCCCAGGTGGATGTAGTGATGACTCCCGCTGCGACCCGATTCGTTGGCGCCCTCACTTTCCAGACCGTCACCGCCAGACCAGTGGCGGTGGAAATGTTCGCCTTGTTACGCGAAACCGACATCGCCCACGTCAGCCTGGCCAGGCGGGCCGATTTGCTGATCATTGCTCCGCTTACAGCCAATACCCTGGCCAAGTTGGCCCATGGCCTGGCCGATAACCTGCTCACCGCCACAGTGTTGGATACCCACGCCCCACTGCTTTTAGCTCCGGCGATGGAAACAGGTATGTGGACAAATCCTCTCACCCAGGATAACCTGGCCCGCTTGCGTAAAGCCCGAGATGTAACTGTAGTTGGGCCGACGGAGGGGCGACTGGCTTCGGGAGCAGTGGGCGTCGGGCGCATGGCCGAACCGGTGGAGATCGTGGATGCAGCCCGGTGGGTTTTGGGGCGCGCGGGGCCGCTGCGCGGAAGGCGGGTTGTGGTCACAGCGGGGGGCACGCGCGAGCCACTAGACCCGGTGCGGGTACTGACCAACCGCTCTTCGGGACGAATGGGGGTGGCGTTGGCCGTCGCCGCCCGCGATGCCGGAGCCGAGGTGGTGCTGATTCACACACCTGGTGTGCCACCCGCCCCGTGGGGAGCAAACGAGGTCGAAGTGGAGACGGCCCAGGAGATGCGCGATGCGGTCCTGGACGCCGTCGCCGAGGCCGATGCACTGCTCATGGCCGCCGCCGTGGCCGACTATCGCCCGCTCCAGGTCGCCAGGCAAAAAATCAAGAAAACGGGTGAGCCCCTGGTTCTCACCCTGGAGCGCACCCCAGACATCCTGGTCGAGGTCGCCGAACGCCGGGCCAAACTGCCACGGCTGCGCGCCGTGGTGGGCTTCGCCGCCGAGACCGAGCGCGTGGTGGAAAACGCCCGTGACAAGCTCCGGCGCAAGCGGCTGGAACTCATCGTCGCCAACGATGCACGGCTGGCGATGGGCGCGGACACTAACCAGGTGACCCTCATCGCGGCTGATGGTTCGGTAGAGGAACTACCGCTGCTGCCCAAGGATGAGGTTGCCGAACTGGTGATCGCCCGCCTGGCAGAATTGCTGTAGGAGTATAACACAAGGTGCGACGCACTTACGAAGTGCGTCGCACCTTATTACTTGACCACGATGTTCACCAACCGGCCGGGTACATAGATAACCTCCTGCACGGTCTTTCCTGCCGTGTGGCGCTGCGCCCCATTACTGCTCAATGCCAACTCCTTGGCCTGCTCCTCGGCGATGTCGGCTGGTACCTCGATGCGATCCCGCACTTTGCCGTTGACCTGCACCACCAGGGTGATGATCTCCTCGGCAGCGATCTCCGGATCCCAAACCGGCCAGGCCTGCTGGTGAACGCTGTAGGGATGGCCCGTCCGCGTCCACAACTCCTCGGCGATATGCGGACAGGCGGGAGCCAGCAACAGAACCAGGGTCTTAACTGCCTCCTCCCACGCCTCAGTGCCGTAAACCGGGGTTTCTTTGGCCTTGAGCATGATGTTGTTCAGCTCCATCAGGTTGGCGATGTAGGTGTTGAAGGAGAAGCTCTCCATGTCCTCGGTTGCCTTGCGGATAGCCTGATGTACTTTCCGGCGCAGGTTCCGAATCTCGATCTCCCCTGGTTCCTCGGAGCCCCCGTATCCAGGGGCCAGCACACAGTTCCAGACTCGCTCCAGAAAGCGTGACACCCCCTCGATGCCCTGCGAATCCCATGGCCCACCCAACTCCCACCGCCAGCCGAACATCAGGTAAGCGCGCACGGTATCTGCCCCGTATTTCTCCACCAGATCATCAGGAGCGATGACATTCCCGCGTGATTTGCTCATCTTCTCGGAATCTTCGCCCAGGATAATACCCTGGTTGCGCAACACGAGCATCGGTTCGTCGAAATCCACCAGCCCCAGGTCGCGCATCACTTTGGTGAAGAAGCGGGTGTAGATCAGGTGCATGGTAGCGTGCTCGATCCCACCGGTATACACGTCCACCGGCAGCCAGTAAGCTCCTTCCTTGGGATCGAAAGGCATGGAGTCAGAGTGAGCCGGATCGCCCTCTTTGTAGTAGGGGCTGAGGTAAGCATACTGGTACCATGAAGAGCACAGGAAAGTGTCCATCGTGTCAGTCTCGCGCTCGGCAGGGCCACCACAGCGTGGGCAGGTGGTGTGCAAGAAACCCTCGTGGTATTTCAGCGCGTTCTCACCAGAAGGCGGGATCTCCGCGTCCTCTGGCAGCAGCACCGGCAGGTCCTCATAGGGCACGGGCACCGTGCCGCACTTATCACAGTAGACGATGGGGATGGGTGCACCCCAATAGCGCTGGCGGGAGATCAGCCAATCGCGCAACCGGTAGTTGACGGCGAATTTGCCGATGCCCTGCTTTTCTAACCACTCGGTCACTTTCTTGACCGCCACGTCGCCCGGCGTGCCGGTGAAGGGGCCGGAGTTGATCATCGTCCCGTATTCGGCGTGGAACAGCACGTCGCGGTAAAAAGGCAGAGAGTGGAGCATTTCCATGACGGTGCGATTGTGGCTCACCGACGGGTAGATTTCTTTGCAGCGGGCCAATATCCGCCGGTCGGCTTCCACGGAATTGAGCTCCTGAATCCCGTCGTCAAAGATGAATATCCAGCGAGCGCCGACGATTTCGTTCCAGTTGTTGGGCAGCAGATATGCCCGCATCAATTCCACGTAGTGGTCAATCTGCTCGTCGCCGTGCAGAATGACGTATAGTCCTTCGCCCACGTCACCTACCGGGCCAGTCACGAATTCGATGCCAGCCGCCCGCAGCTCATCGGCGAATCCATCCCGTACCGAGCCGGGAAACACCAGGCTCTTGGCCAGGCCGTCCCTGCGGTCAATCACCGGAATGATGGGCAGGCCGAATTTGATGGCGAACTCAAAGTCGCGTTCATCGTGGGAAGGCACGCCCATGATCGCCCCCGTGCCATAAGTCATCATCACGTAGTCAGCGATCCAGATGGGGATACGCTCACCGTTGACGGGGTTAATGGCATAGGCGCCGGTGAAGACTCCGGTTTTCTCCTTTTCCGTGCTCAAGCGTTCGATCTCGCTCTGCCGGGCAGCCTGGAACTTGTAGTTCTCCACCGCCTGGCGACATTCAGGTGTAGTGAGCTTATCTACCAGCGGGTGCTCAGGAGCCAGCACCATAAAAGTTGCTCCCCATAGAGTGTCGGGGCGGGTGGTGAACACGACGATCGGATCTTCCCGCTCGGAGACGAAAGTAACCTCGGCCCCCTCGCTGCGGCCAATCCAATTGGTCTGCATAGTGACCACCCGTTCCGGCCAGTCAATCTGACTGAAGTCCAGCAGCTCCTCGGCATAATCAGTGATCCTGAAAAACCACTGCTCCAGCTCTTTCTTGATCACCGGCGTGCCGCAGCGCTCACAATGGCGGTCCTCGCCCCACACCTGTTCGCGGGCCAGGGTAGTATTGCACTGGGGGCAGAAGTCCACAGCCGATTTTTTGCGATAGGCCAAACCGGCGTCGTAGAACTTCAGGAAAAACCACTCTGTCCATTTATAGTAGCCGGGCAAACAGGAAATGGCCTCCCGTTCCCAATCAAACATGGCGCCCATGCTGCGCAGTTGCCGGCGCATATTCTCAATATTGGACATCGTCCACTTGAACGGGTGAATGCCATGCCGGATGGCGGCGTTCTCAGCCGGCAGGCCGAAGGCGTCGAAGCCCATTGGGAAAAGAACATTGTAACCGCGCATGCGCATGTAACGTGCCCGCGCATCCGACGGAGCCATAGCATACCAGTGGCCGATGTGCAAGTCGCCGCTGGGATAGGGAAGCATGGTCAGAGCATAATGCTTGGGCCTGCTTTCGTCAATTACTGAGCGGTAGAGGCCGTCTGCTTCCCACCTCTTCTGCCACTTCGGTTCGATTTCCTGCGGAATGTAACGATCTATTGATGAGGTGACCATAACCCATCCCTCTCTTTAAATCTAGCGAGGCTGCGTCTCAAACCGACAAGTCTATCTCACGCAAAGACGCAAAGGGCGCAGAGCTCTTTTTATTTTTCTCTGCGTGCTCAGCGCCTCGGCGATGAAAACCTGACTCATTTATCAAGAACCTGGCGTAGCGTTGAGGCCTATTTATCCGGGTAGCATTCTCAAAGCCCGAACCAGGATCAACATCCCACCACATAAGAACAAAAGTTCTGGTAGCGTCGTATGCCAGGTACGAAAGTAATGTCGCGCGTAATATTTCCAGCCATGCACATCATCTACATGGACGACCTGTGGAAACAGGCTGTACTGGGTGCGGTCGCCAGCCTTTGGCCATTTCCACATAATGCCGTCGTCTGTGGCCCAACTATCCAGGACCAGATGCAGAAGGGTCAAGAGGCCGAATAATATCACGGCACGGACAGGCATGAACAAGCTCAGCAGAAGCGTGAGCAGCAGGTAAAAAAACGGTGTGTGGGTGATAAATTGGTGATGAGAGTTTCGCGCATGTAACTTCCAGTTACCGGTTAAGGCCAGAACCAGGGGGCTGTCCAGGTCTGGCAGGATGCCGATCAGGGCCGCGAGACCCAGGCTGACGGGGGTGACTTCGCTTTTGAAAATGAGTCGCTCCACCGTATAGGCCGCTGCAATGCTGGCGCCGATGTGGCCTGTAGGGGTCATTGGTTGTTCGTGGTTAAACTCCTTTCGTTTATGATTGGCCCTTCTGGGCAGGCGACCCACTCCCCCGCTGCTTTTTATCCTTTGCTGTTAGCTTATTGGTCTTAAGTCAACCAGACACTTGTTTTCACCAAAAATGTGGCGAAGGACCTTTCCTAAAAACGATTCTGGGAATCTCCGGGTACGATGCCAGGCAGTGACTTTCGCGCTGAAATCACCTGATTGGACATTGGCGTTTTTGTTCGTAGTGACGGCTTCAGCCGTCCAAGAGAGCGAAAAGCGGCTGAAGCCGCTACTACGAACCTCCACATCTTGTGCTCTACCCCTCGCTAATCCCAAGATGTGGACGCCTCGAAATTTGCCAGACTCCAGCACCTGAAACAAAACCCCTTCGTCTCAGGGACGAAGGGGTCTCCGTGGTACCACCCTGATTGAAGAGCATCCTGAGCACAGAGGATGCCTTCCACTTTCAGCCCGTTAACGGGGGTCAGGCGGCGTCGGTTACTTACTAGTTACTCGTTGCTAGTTGCTGGTTACTCGTTCCTGGTTGCCGGTTATCCGCTTTCCAGCAGCCAGCTTTCGGCACCGAGCTTCTAGCAGCGGGTTTCCGTTTCACCGACGCAGCTCCCAGGCGAGTTCGACCTTATGGTGCTCCCCTCGGGCACCGTGCCAGGCTTCCACCGTTTATTTTACCTGGCTCTCTGGGGGGATGGCCTACTACTCCTGTTCACAGCTTTTGTTTTATCGAAAATCCCCGTGATAGAAAAAGCTGATGGTTTATCGCTGATGACAAACCACCCGCTAAAGCCGCTTGCCTGCCAACCTGGTGGAGCTGAGGGGATTCGAACCCCTGACCTTCTCAATGCCATTGAGACGCGCTCCCAGCTGCGCTACAGCCCCGTCCTGGCGTATAGCTGATAGCTTATGGTACATCCGCTACCAACCATCTGTTATCTGCCACCTGCTATCAGCCATCCTGCCAACCAGTGGAGCTGAGGGGATTCGAACCCCTGGCCTCATCAGTGCGATTGATGCGCTCTCCCAACTGAGCTACAGCCCCACCGTATGCGATAAATAGTATAGCCCAGAATAGGCAAGTTGTCAAATGTAGGGTATAATACGAAGTGAAACGTGGAGAACCTCATGTTTTTATGATTGACGCATCCTCGGGTTCAAAGGAGCATAAGGGGGAATCTATGAAAGAACAACAACTGGAACCCAAGCGGGCTTTGATCCTATCTGGAGGAGGTGGCCGGGGAGCTTATCATTGCGGGGTGTACGAGTATCTGGAAACCATCGGCTGGCGACCTGACATCCTGGTGGGCACGTCCATTGGGGCGATCAACGCGGCAGCCATCGCCTCGGGGCGCACGGCCACCCAACTCAAAGAGCTGTGGCTGAAATTGGACACGGGCCGAGTGCAGCGGTTGCGTACCGACATCCTGGATTTCGACCGTTGGACGTATCTGCTGGATACCAGCCCCTGGCGACGCAGCCTGTTAGAAGATGGTTGGTTCGATTTCGACTATATCAACAGCGACCGGTCACCTACCCTGGCTATTGTCGCCACCGACGTGTGGACAGGCGACATCACGGTGTTTTGCAACCGGCCATTAGAGAAATCGCGCAGCGGTGGCCCCCATTCCAAGAAAGTGCGTTGCGAGCCCATCTCCCTAAACCACATCATGGCCAGTTGTTCCATCCCCATTCTTTACCCCTGGACTTCCACCGGTTCTGAAGAGGCGACTTACTGGGACGGGGCTGTGGTCTCAAACACGCCACTGGGTACCGCTTTACGCGCTGGCGCCACCGAGATTGTGGTGGTACTCCTTTCACCGTGGGAGGAAAAAGGCGCCATCTCTCCGGAGAGCCGAACATCGTTTAAGCTATGGACGCTACCCGGTTTAGCTTTGGATTGGGTACTGCTGGCCTCATTTCGAGCTGACCTCAAGCTGTGCGAAGCATTGAATATGTTCGCGGCCGCCTACGAACTTCTGGATCGGGAGCAACGGCAGAAGTTGGCCGAGCGATTGTTAGGCACAGCCACAGCCGAAGAACAGAACGCTCTTCTGGAAAGACTGGAATCCTACAACTTCGTGCAGCCACCGACGATCATCGCCCCACGTCAGCTTTTGCCGGTAGAACAGATTGTGACCTATGATCCCACAGTTCACCGCCAGCTTTTTAAGCAAGGCTTCGCCGATGCGGTGCGAGATATGCGTCACATGGTCACAAGTGAATAAGGGGCAGAGGGAAAAAGCTGGTTATTCCTGAGAGGAAATAAGAGGACCTGTGCCTTTGCGTCGGTTTTTAGGAGCGCCGTCCAGAGGCACGATCAGACTGACCAGGGTGCCACGCCCAGGGGAAGATTCAATGGTCAATTGCCCCCCCACCAATTCGGCGCGCTCTTTCATGTTCAGCAAGCCCAGGCTACCACGTTGGTCATACTTGCTTTCTACAGCAGTCACGTCGAAACCCTTGCCATCATCGCGGATGCCCACTATCAAGTCTTTGGCCCGGCGTTCAACTCCAATCCACACCTGTTTGGCTTCGGCATGTTTCTTGATGTTGCCAACGGCTTCCTGAACAATGGCAAAACAAATCTGTTCCACTTTAGCTGGCACCCGTTCGTCCAGTCCCCGCACATTCAGATGAATAGTCATGCCCTCGGTAGTGCGCAGGCGTTCCACGTAGGACTCCAGAGCCGCCTGTAACCCCTGGGTCTCCAGGATGACCGGGCGCAGTTCGAAGAGAGCATTGCGTACCTGGGACAAAGCTTTAGTAGCGATCTGCTGGAGTTTCTCCAGTTCTTCGGGAACGCGGCTAGGGTCTCGTTGCAGAAGGGTCTGGATGAACCCTATGTTCATGATCATAGCCGCCAGGGTTTGGGCTGGCCCATCGTGAAGGTCACGGGCCAGCCTTTTCTGTGCTTCGCTCTCAACGGCGAGGATGCGGTTCTTCTCGTCCTCCAATTCCTGGTACAGGCGAGCATTGACGATGGCCACCGCCGCCTGCGCAGCCAGAGCGCTGAGGAGGTCCAGGTCCTGCTGATCGAAATGCTCCCCCGAGCGTTTGTTCAACACTTCGATCACCCCTATTTTTTCAGTCGGGGTCATCATGGGCACGGCAATGAGAGACACGGTATGGAACTTCTCGTCAATTTCCCCAAAAAAGCGGGGATCCTGTTGCACATCACCGACGATAAGCGGTTCGCAGCGGGTAAAAACCCAGCCGGCAATGCCCTTGTCCGCAGGCATACGCCGTTGCTCCAGGGATTTACCCATCCCTTTCTCGGCCACAGCGAATACTAGTTCATCCGTGTTCGGATCCCAGATGAGCAATGAACCGGTAGTAGCGTCCAATACTTCCACAGCGGCGTGGATGATTTTGCGCAACAGTTTCGTCAGATTCAACTCGGAGGTCACTGTACGGGCCACATCCAGCAGGGCCATCAGTCCGACGACCCGTGCCTGGGACGTTTCGTTTTGATCAGCCATTTCTCTTACTATCCCCCTTCAACTCAACGACTCAATTTTAGCGCGGATTTCCTCATCCTCGGCAGCACACTGGGCCACGTAACGGGTGATGAACTCGCTACGTCGCTGGCGGAGGGCCAGCGGGGCCACAGCGCGCACATCGGCCACAGTAGCTTTGAGGCGGCCATCGGCGGCGGCATGGGCCCGCGCCGACTCCAGCAGAACGATTTCGGCGCGATGGGAAGCGATTTGCAGCTCGCGCACCAAACGCAAGGCCAGTCGCTCCGCCGGACCGGTAATGGTCACGTTCGGCAAACGGGCTTTGGCCTCGCTGATCTCCTGGGTAAGGGCTGCGGTCTCCTCGGCGTACAGGGCCAGCATATCATGGGGGCTATCGGTAAAGGCCCGCACCCGGCGATAGACCTCCAGCCGATATTTGTCGTTGGCTAGCCCATTGATCACTACGCGCAGCCCCAATCTGTCCATGATCTGCGGGCGCAACAATCCCTCTTCTGGATTCATCGAGCCGATGAGCACGAAACGAGCGTGATAGGTGCTGCTGAGAGGCCCCCGACGAACAGTATAACGCCCCTGGGCGGCTGCGTCCAAGATAGCATTAACAATGGTATCGTCCAGCAAATTGATCTCATCTACATAGAGGATATTGCGGTCGGCATAAGAAAGAATGCCTCGTTCCAGGCGGACTTTCTGTTGCTCCAGGGCTACGCGCTCGTTGATACCACCGATGACATCCTCCAGGCGGGCATTGAGGGGCAGTTCGATCAGGCGCATCCGGTCGGGCGCGGTGATGGGCTCGCCGCGAGCCAATTTCTGAGCACATTCACGGCACACGGCATCAATCCCTCGCGCATAAGCTGCCTCCGGCTCGCACCCATAGGGGCAGGTGCTACGCTGGATGGGTGGCATCAGGTCCACCAAACCGCGCACGGCAGTAGTTTTGCCCGTGCCCCGAGGACCGATGAGTAGAACACCGCCTACCCGAGGATTGATTACCGCCAGCAAAAGCGCCATCTTCATCTCTTGCTGGTTGACTATGGCCAAAAAGGGGAAATGGACATAGTCTACGATTCGCCCATGTTCTGTCTGAGGTTTGGCCTCCAATACAGCTTTGGCGGAGGCTTTTTCCAAAATCTCTAACAACATGGACTTGGGGCGCATCGTTTGCTCTCCGTAATCAGCTCAAGCCGTACAACCACACCCACGAGCGCATAGCCGCCGTGTACAGACAGCTAAGCCCCCGCGCCCGATACTATACAGGTGACCATCACCTGAACAAATCTGAGTGTGAACCTGTTCTAATGAGCACCAACTCACTCTCAGTCAATTCATAGATCAGCAACCAATCAGGCTCAAGATGACATTCTCGTGTGCCCTTGTACTGCCCAACCAAAACGTGATCACGGCACTTCGGCGACAGTCTCTCCCCTCGTACCAGGCATTCCAGCACCCTTTTCAACTTTTCCGGGTCCTTGCCCTGTTGTTGCATCCGTTTGACGTCCTGCTTGAACTGCGACGTCCGCCTGATGATCCTCATCCAATCCCCAAGTCCTCGAACAGATCGTCAAGGGTGTTGAAGCTCTCAAGTCCCTGGCGTGTTCTGGCCTGTTCCAACGCTTCTACGGTCGTATCGTTGGGCACCCGCACCGCAAAGGGCAATCCACTTTCCAGCTCCACCTGCTTGTAGAATAACGTAATGGCCTGCGTGGCAGTCAGGCCTAGCTCCTTGAACACCTTCTCTGCGTTGCGCTTAAGTTCGGGATCAATCCTGGCTGAAATAACGGCCGTCTTAGGCATAACGAAACACCTCCCACCGGATGTGTATTGCTAATGTATATACATTATACCACAGATCGCCGTCCAGTACAAATGACCCTACGGGCAACTTGCTCATACGGCCACCGTCAGCACTTCAAACCGCTCTTCGGGAACGGGTAAGCCATTCTCCTCAAGCGCGGCGATGTATTCCTTTATTGCCTCACGAATGTTCTTGATGGCTTCTTCACTATTCGCTCCCATCTGCTGCTCACACCAACCGCAAATTCGGCTCTACGTCCAAATCCCAACCGCTGGTCTGCCCGGCTTGCAGGCGATAATAACCGACGACGGCCACACCGGTGGCGTTATCAGTGGAGAGGTACGGCGGCGGACAGAGCACTGGCACTTCCACCCGCTCGATCATCATCTGACGGAGTAGGCGGTTGGCAGCCACTCCACCGGCAAGCAATACCTGCCGCACCCCGTAGGCCTCCGCTGCCCAGCGGGTTTTCTCTGTCAACACGTCCACTACCGCCGCCTGGAAGCTGGCCGCCAAATCGGATACGGGCAGGTTACGCACTGGCGGTGGGGATTCGCCGGGGACAGCGCGCTCGGCAGGGGAAGTTATCTCATCGCCGTATTTCTGTACCACGCGCAGCACGGCCGTTTTTAGCCCGGAGAAGCTGAAATCGTAGGAGTCTTTCAGCCAGGCGCGGGGCAGGTCAAAGGCAGTAGAGTTACCCAATTTCGCCGCCTGCTCAATGGCTGGGCCGCCGGGATAGGACAGCCCCAACAGACGGCCCACTTTGTCGAAGGCCTCGCCCGCCGCATCGTCAATCGTCCCACCCAGTCGCTCGTACCGGCCGTGATCGCGCATCAGAATGAGTTCAGTGTGACCGCCGGAGACGATCAGACAGAGCAAAGGGAACTCCGGTGCGCGGTACTGTCCGGACCCCGGGATCTCCAGCCAGTTGGTGTACACGTGAGCTTCGATGTGATTCACACCGATGAGTGGCAATCCACGGCCGTAAGCCAGTCCTTTGGCCATGTTCACCCCCACCAGCAGTGAGCCAGGCAAGCCCGGTCCATAGGTCACAGCCACTGCGGCCAGGTCGTCCCAGTTGAGGTGGGCGTCGTCCATCGCCTGCTGGATCACTGGCATGATATTCAAGATGTGCTGGCGGGAAGCCATCTCCGGGAATATCCCGCCGTACTGGGCGTGGAGGTCCACCTGAGAAGCGACGACATTGGAGCGGATGATGCGCCCGTCGGCAACTACTGCCGCTGCCGTTTCATCACACGAGGTTTCGATACCCAGGATATTGGTCATGGGAAGCTCCCCCTTGCAGAGTCACAGCGCCGCCTGCACCGCTCGTAGCAGCGTCTCTTCTTCTTCCTCGAACACCGTCCTCGGGTCCAGGCACAGGCGATCGTCCTCGATGCGGGCGATGACCGGCGGCTCCCCGGCCCGTAAGCGGGCGGCCAGCGCATCTGGCGAATCAACCCCCAGGGCCACCAACCAGGTGGGCAAGGTCTCGCCGGGAAGTGAGCCGCCGCCTACGGTAGACCGTCCCTCGGTGACCATGGCTCGAACTCCCGTCTGGGACAGCGCCTGCGCCCAACGTTCGGCCCGTTGTTTGAGGGTGTCCGGCCGGGAGGCGATCATTTGCCAGACCGGGATCTTGTCCACCGCCTCGCCCTTCAGGTAGTGCAGCAATGTGGCCTGTAGACCGGCTAGAGTGGTCTTGTCCACACGCAAGGCGCGGGTGAGCGGGTGTCGTCGCAGGTGGGCGATGAGTTTTGCTCGCCCCAGGATGATGCCCGCCTGCGGGCCGCCCAGCAGCTTATCGCCACTGCAAGAGACGATGTCCGCCCCCACGGCCACACTCTCCTGCATGGTCGGCTCGTGGGCCAGGCCGAAAGCCGCCGTATCCAGCAGGGTGCCGCTGCCCAGATCATCGAAGACCAGCAAGCCGTGCTCACCTGCCAGAGCAACCAGGTCCTCCAGCGGCACCTCAGCCGTGAAGCCGATGATCCGGAAATTGGAATGATGGGCGCGCATCAGGGCCGCCGTCTCCGGGCCGATGGCCTCCTCGTAGTCGTGCAAATGGGTACGATTGGTAGTGCCCACCTCGACCAGATGTGCCCCACTCTGGCGCATCACGTCCGGAATACGGAACCCGCCGCCGATCTCGATGAGCTGGCTGCGGGAGATGATCACTTCTCGACCCTGAGCCAGGGCGGTGAGTATAAGTAAGACAGCCCCGGCGTTGTTGTTTACCACCAGTGCGGCTTCTGCGCCGGTCAACCGGCAAAGAAGTTGCTCAGCATGGACGTAGCGCGAACCTCGCTGCCCGGCTTCCAGGTCGTATTCCAGATTAGTGTATCCGCGGGCTGCATCCAGCATGGCCATCCGCGTTTCCTCGCTCAAGGGGGCGCGACCCAGGTTGGTGTGAATGATTACCCCGCTGGCGTTGATCACCGGACGCAAAGTGGGGCGCGCCAGAGCCCTCAGATAACCCTCTGCCTGGATCATGATCTCTTCTGCGGGCGGACAGGAAGCGCCGCGGCGAATCTGATCCCGGGCAGTATCCAGGGCATGACGCAGGCCCTCCACAACCAGCTCACGGCCGTATATCTGAATCAGATTTTGGACAGCGGGCTCCTGCAAGAGCCGGTCCACGCCAGGCAGCTTGCGTAACTCAACGAACATGACAACCCCTCCACCGCTACCGAGATACGCCATGGGTGAGGAAAAAAGTCTCCAACAAGATAAAAACTCCTGCCAAAAGAGCCACTACTATCCAGTGCAAAGCGCGAATCATCTGCAACCAGGCGCAAACGACGAAGAACAGCGCAACCCAGGCGCTCTGCCGGATGGAACGACGCGGATCAGAAACAGTCCCTGATTTAACAAAGCGATTATTCACATAAAATACCAATGGGACGAGGGTGGCCGTCAGAGCGGTGAAAAGAAGGACGAAAAACGCTATCCGGGCCAGGAGAGGGGCGCGGGTGAAGAAAACCAATCCGGCCAATCCCGCCCAGCTCAATATGGCGATCACGACAGCCACCAGGATAACGGTCCTGCGAGTCATCGGCTACTCCTGCGTATCATTGTACCTCAGAGGGGAAAAGAATGCAAGAGAGGTAAAAAGTTTGCCAAATCAGAAGTTATGTGGTATATTTCGTGCCGGTTTCGACCATGGCAGTGAGCGAATGTGGCGCTACCCTGCGAGTTCAGCGGTAAACAAGCATCGAAGGAGAAATCATGCCAGGTATACCTGCTTTTGTTTTGAAAAAGCTTTATGTGAAAGGGAGTCTGAAGAACACGGGCGATGGGTTTGCACTGAGCATCAGGAATACCCTGGCCCCTGGCACCATCATCGGCTTTGCGCCTTTGCAGGTTGATGGCCAATCCTACCCGTTGGAGAAGGTCTCGCTGCAAGTCGGCGAGGCAAGCCTGCCGGTGAGTGAGATTTCGCCCGCCACGCCCTACCAGTTTCCTCTTAACGCCACGGCGACTATTCGGGTAGCAGGTGAGACCCTGGCTCCCGGTGAGCATCAGATATTGATCACTGTCAAGAGCCAGGAGGTAGGTGAGCTTACGATCTCAGTTAGAGATACCCTGTAACGTGACATTATGTAGAACAAGCTTAAACTTGTCCTACAAGCTGTCCTACGCATCCGGTAGGGGGTGTATTTCACTTTGGGGGCGAGTTGCTGCTGTGCCCTGGCCTCGGAGACCCCTCCCATCCCCCCAGAATATGGTAGGCGCGGTTTCTTACCGCGCAACCCCGCGACAGTGGGCCTTCGCGGTGCTGGGGGCCGTCGGCCGCTATGGAAAGCGCGGCTACTGAAACGCACCCAGATGAGTAGCTCGACAATGTTAAATTCGGGCTTTTTGACCTCTCCTAACCCCTCCCTCA
>JANLFX010000083.1 GCA_024653325.1 Anaerolineae bacterium | reverse complement strand
GGGTGAGGGAGGGGTTAGGAGAGGTCAAAAAGCCCGAATTTAGCATTGTCGAGCTACTCAGGGCGCAGCAGCGGTCGGCCGCTACGTTTTGTACCGGAAATCAGCTAACGCTATATGCTTACAGCTCCGTGGGGGCATTTCGCTTTGGAGATGGCTGGAACCTGAAATGCGCCTCCTGGTGATAGTTGACGCTTACCGACAAGTGCATTATAATGGCGGACAGCGGATTTACTGTCAGCCAGGAGCGATGGTAATGAAACGGATGTGGAAAGCTTTAAGCAGGCTGATTTTGGCAGCCAGCCTGCTGATGGGCTGCACTGCCAGAGTAGAGGAACGGATTGGCGCTTCACCCCCGGTGGAAGACATCCCTTTGCCAACTCCAGCCCTTCAGGGAACAATGTCGCTGGAGGAAACGCTGGCGCTGCGTCACTCGGTGCGCAGCTTCACTGGTGATCCGTTAACTCTGGTGGAGATTGGACAACTGCTGTGGGCTGCTCAAGGGATCACCCGCGATTGGGGTGGACGGACCGCGCCCTCGGCTGGAGCATTGTATCCGCTAGAAGTATATGTAGCCACGGCAGAAGGCCTGTATCATTACATGCCTCAAGGCCACAAGGTGCGCGTCGAGTCCACGGCGGACCTGCGGGAGGCGCTGTGGACGGCGGGCCTTAAGCAAGACGCCATCCGCCAGGCTCCTGCCGTGTTCGTTATCACCGCCGTGTACGCACGCACCGAGAGCAAATACGGTGCGAGAGCGGAACGCTACGTCGAGTTGGAAGCCGGGCACGCGGCCCAGAATCTACTCCTGCAGGCCGTAGCCCTGGGATTGGGCGGAGTGCCCATTGGCGCTTTCCATGATGACCAGGTGCAATCGGCCCTCTCGCTACCCTCTGATCACGCCCCGTTGTACCTGATCCCGGTGGGACATCCGCAGGAGTAGCTTTCGTGAACGAGTCAGAACGCTTATGGATCGGCACTTCTGGATGGGTTTACCCTCACTGGCGCGGCGTCTTCTATCCCCCGAAACTGCCCGCATCGCGTTGGTTGCCTTTTTACGCCGGACATTTTCGCACCGTGGAGTTGAACAACCCTTTTTATCGCCTGCCCTCGGAAAAAGCATTTCGAGACTGGCGGGCTGCTGTTCCACCAGGCTTCCGCTTCGCAGTCAAAGCCAGTCGCTTTATCACCCACATGAAAAAGCTCCAGGCCTCAAAAGAATCCCTGGAGCAGTTTCTGAGCCGCGTGCGCCTATTAAGCGACCGGTTGGGACCCATCCTGTATCAGTTGCCACCTCGCTGGCATTGCAATCTCCCTCGCCTGCGCGATTTCCTGGCCCTTTTACCCGCTGATCTCACCCATGTTTTCGAGTTCCGGGATCCGACCTGGATGAACGATGAAGTGCTTGCCGCCTTGGAAGAGCGCAATGCGGCATTATGCGTGATCAGCCACCCGACAATGTCCTGCCCCGTGCGCGCTACTTCGGACGTGGTGTACATCCGCATGCATGGTGCACAGACGTTATATACCAGTTGCTACAGCGAGGAAGAACTGCAATGGTGGGCGGAAGAGATCGGAGAGATGTTAGGGCGGGGATACCAGGTATACGTGTACTTCAACAACGATGCCTTCGGCTACGCAGTCCAGAACGCGCGCCGGTTGGGGGAACTGCTGGGCTTGCCGACCACGCCCACGCATGAATGAGTAGCTGGTTGCTGGCATCAAATCACCAGCAACCAGCTACCGTATGCTGGAGCAATTTGGTTACAGCCCCAAGTTGAAAAGTTATTTTAGCTGAGCTTTCAGTTCCTCTAGCGTCTTGCGGACAATCTCTTTGCTCCGTTCCTGAGAGCTCAGTTCCAGGTACTTTTCCAGGTCAGCGATGGCCTCAGCAGTACGGCCCAGTCGCTTGTAGGCATAGCCCCGGGTCAGATACGGCCTGGCGTCAGTCGGGTTGGCCTGGATGGCCTGCGTGCCGTGTACGATTCTATCCCTTTCTTCCGCCATCGCTACCTCTAGCTGGATGCGTTGGCGCTCCTCTCTGGCAAAGAACTGCAGGACAAAGCTGCCTATAGCCATCAACACCGTGCCTCCAGCATAGACCCAGAAACCCAGCCCAGGGAACGCACGCGACATTTCATAACGAAGAGGCCCTATGGGCAGGATGGCGAGCATGAGGAGACAGATAGCCGCCCAACCGGTTATCAAGGCAGAGTGAAGGTAAATATAGCCGTAATTGGCCGAAAAGAGGACAAGTATCAGGGTGACCACCGCCAAGATGGGCACCAAAATCATTGTCCCGTTTTTGGAAGCATGAGCCAGGATACCGCCTGGAATGTTACTGCGCAAAACGGGGTTCTCAGGATTATCCCCTGGCCGGGAAACCACACTTACCTGGCCGTTTTCGTCAACGAAGTAGGTGTTGACAAATGCCTCGTCATCAGGCAGTGATTTCGAGGGTACAACCATTGGGCCCCAAGTGACGAACAGACTGCCCGCCATCAGGATACTACCCAGAATGATCAGAATAGTCCTCCAGTCCTTGAGTGGGTCTGGCATTGTTCCTCCTTTTCCTGCATTGCGCTGTCGAGGGCTGACCGGCAGATGCTCTCCGATGAACGCGGAGCCGTATTCAATTGTGCCAAATTATATCACGGCGGGCATACCATGTCAAAGTATTGTCCAGTTGAAAGCAATCCAGTTTTGTTATATAATGGGAAACGTAGTATCGGAATCTTAGTCATGAGATGGATGGAGAATATGGAGACGCAATTCTACAAGACCATTGCCAAATGCCCAGAATGCGGTTTGACCTTCAAATTTGCGGTGACAGCGGAAGAGAGAAACAGTGCCTTCGCATTAGAGATCCCCTGTCCGCGCTGCGGTGAGCTGGCGGATTTCGAGACCCTTGTCCCGTGCGACGAGGATGAGTACGATGAAATCCTTGGTGATTATGAGGACAAAGTCGAGGAATACGAATTCGAAGATTTTGACGAAGACTTCGATGATTTCCTCGAAGAGGATTGGATCTAAGCCCGCCCTGAGAACTTAAAAGGCTTCTAAAAACCCTTGGAGCCCCTGGACCTACGATTTGACAGATTAGAACGTCTGTGCTATACTGGAAACATATAAAAGGATTGGCTGGCCCGTCTGCCGATTGTCTGTGATGGATGGGAAGGAGGGTGACTAATGGCTGGTGAGGAACGTAAGAAAGCGCTGGAGACAGCGATCCTGGGTTTGCAAAAGCGCTTTGGTGAGGGGGCAGTCATGAGATTGGGAGAAGCCACCCATCTTAACGTGGAGGCCATTCCCACCGGCTCTCTTTCTTTAGACATTGCTCTGGGGGTTGGCGGAGTGCCCCGTGGTCGCGTGACCGAGATCTATGGTCCTGAGGGTTCCGGCAAAACCACTCTGGCCCAGCACATTGTGGCCGAGGCCCAGCGTATGGGTGGTGTTGCCGCTTTCATTGACATGGAACACGCCCTGGACCCGGCTTATGCCGCGCGCTGTGGGGTAGACGTGGACAACCTGTATATCTCCCAACCTGACACAGGCGAACAAGCCCTGGAAATCGCCGAAACCCTGATCCGCTCTGGAGCTGTGGACGTGGTGGTCATTGACTCGGTAGCTGCTTTGGTGCCCCGGGCGGAGATCGAAGGCGAGATGGGAGATTCGCATCCGGGCTTGCAGGCGAGACTAATGAGCCAGGCATTGCGCAAGCTGTCAGGTGCGATTAAGCAGTCGAACACGGCGGTGATTTTCACCAATCAACTGCGGCAGAAAATCGGGGTGATGTTTGGCAATCCAGAGACAACCTCTGGCGGGATGGCACTGAAATTCTACGCTTCGGTGCGGTTGGATATGCGGCAGATCCAAAGCATCAAGGAAGAGGGCAAGGTTATCGGCAATCGCATCAGAGCAACGGTGAAGAAAAACAAAGTGGCTCCCCCATTTCGCCGGGCCGAATTCGACATCATGTACAACGAGGGAATCTCCAGAACCGGTGATATATTGGATTTGGGCGTGGAAATGGGAGTGATTGACAAGCGGGGGTCGTACTACTCGTACGGGGAAACCCGTCTGGGGCAGGGTCGAGAAGGTGCCAAAGAGTTTCTACGCCAGAACCCGGAGATATGTCGCCAGATCGAAGACCAGATCCGCGCCGAGGCTGGCCTCGGTCGGCTGGTGCCCTCTATCCTCACTGGTGGGGATGAGGAGGAAGAAGAGTTCGAAGGGGTAGATGAGTAGCAAGGTGACAGTCACTTCCGAAGGTGACTGTCACCTCATGGGATTACACAGTCCGCCCCCGACAATGGCGTCGGTCAGGCGGGCTGTTGTTTATGGCGATCTTACTCCTCCCCCAGCTTCAACACGGCCATAAACGCTTCCTGCGGAATTTGCACACTGCCGATCATTTTCATCCGCTTCTTACCCGCTTTTTGCTTTTCCAGCAACTTGCGCTTGCGGGTGACATCGCCACCGTAGCATTTGGCCAGTACATCCTTGCGCAGGGCTTTGACATTGGCCCGCGAGATGACCCGTTTGCCTACCGCCGCCTGAATGGGCACGGTGAAGAGCTGGCGGGGAATCACCTGCTTCATCCGGCTGACCAGGCGCTGGCCTTTGATATAGGCCTGGTCGCGGTGGACGATGATCGAAAGCGCGTCCACCGGTTGCTCGTTGACCAGCACGTCCAGCTTGACCATGTCACCTGGACGATAATCGGCGAACTGGTAATCCAGCGAGGCATAGCCCCGCGAGCGCGATTTAAGCTGGTCGTAGAAATCCACCAGAATCTCGGTTAGCGGGATGTTGTAAGTGAGAAGCACCCGCTGTTCGTCCAGGTACTCAGTGTTTTTGTATTCCCCCCGTCGGCTGGTGACCAAATCCATGATGGGGCCGATGTATTCGGCAGGGGTGAAAATGGAAATCTCCATCCATGGTTCCTCGATGTGCTCAATTTCCGTCTCATCAGGCAGTTCGGCCGGATTGTCCACCAACACCACCTGGCCATCGCGCTTGACTACCCGGTATTCGACGCTGGGCGCGGTAAATACGATGTCCAGGTCGTACTCCCGCTCCAATCGCTCTTGAACGATCTCCATGTGAAAGAGCCCCAGAAACCCGCAGCGGAAGCCGAAACCCAGCGCCTGGGACGTTTCCGGCTGGTAGGTGAGGGCCGCGTCGTTGAGTTGAAGTTTGGCCAGGGCGTCGCGCAGCAGGTTGTAATCCTCGCCTTCGGTAGGATAGATGCTGGCAAAGACCATGGGCTTGGCCGGACGATAGCCGGGCAGCGGCTTATCCGCCGGATTCTGCGCCGAGGTCAATGTGTCACCCACGCGGCAATCGCGCACGCTCTTCAGGCCGGTGGCCACGTAACCCACCTCACCAGCCGTCAGCCGACCGATGGGGCTCATGCCGGGCACGAATACCCCGATCTCCACCGGTTCCAACTTTGCTCCGCTGGACATGAGCTGCAAGGGTTGCCCCGCTGTAACCGTTCCATCAAAAACGCGGATGTAGGCGACCACGCCTTTGTACGGGTCATAATGTGAGTCGAAAATAAGCGCGCGTAGCGGCGCAGTGGGATCGCCGGACGGCGGCGGAATACGGGTGACAATCGCTTCCAGCACGTCGTCAATGCCGATGCCCTCTTTTGCCGAGGTAAAAATCACCTCATTGGTGGGAATGCCGATCACATCGTCTATCTCCTGAGCTACCTCGTCTGGACGGGCGGAGATGAGGTCAATTTTGTTGACTATGGGCACGATGACCAGATCATGATCGAGGGCCAGGTAAAGATTGGCCAGCGTCTGGGCTTCGATGCCCTGGGAGGCATCCACCACCAAAAGCGCGCCCTCGCAGGCAGCCAGCGAGCGGCTGACCTCGTAGGTGAAGTCCACGTGCCCCGGCGTATCAATCAGGTTCAGCTCGTACTGCTGGCCGTCGGCGGTGGCGTGTATCATGCGCACGGCAGAGGCTTTGATGGTCACCCCTTTCTCGCGCTCCAGGTCCATGCTGTCCAGCACTTGTTCCTGCATCTCGCGGATGGAGAGTGTGCCGGTGCGCTCCAGCAGGCGGTCGGCCAGCGTGGACTTGCCGTGGTCAATGTGGGCAATGATACAGAAGTTACGGATATGTTCCTGATCCATTTGCTTTCACCTCAAGGAGGCACAACATTGCCATCTATGTGCCTCCCTGATAGGATTATACACCATTTTAGGCAAAATCAAAAGCACCTTGGCGGGGGGCGCGTGGGTCGGGTTGCCAACCCGACCTACCCCCTGACGAAATAGTCACCTGTTTGAGTACCGGGGCCTGAAAAACTTACCCCGAAGGTGAAATGCAACCTCTCATAGCCAAATCGTTGCCTCTCGTTGAAAGGTGTGTTATAATACAATTAACTCGGGATTGCCCCTTGGTATTGGCACTATCAGCAGAAGCCAGATTCGTTTTCCCATGGCCACAAGGAGGAAAAGGCTATGCCAGAAAGCACAATTGAGACGTTCAAAAAAGAGCGGGAAAGGCTGAACGAAATCGTGATGAAATACAGCGGCCTGAGCATCAAGCGGTTCTACAGCCTTGATTCGCAGGTGTATCGCCAGGGAGCTCTTCCGGCGAAAACAAAGGAGTTGTTAGGCCTCGTGGCCTCCCTTGTGCTAAGATGCGACGACTGCATCAAGTATCACATCGTTCGCTGCCACGAAGAAGGCGTGACCAGTGAGGAATTGGAAGAAGCTTTAACCATTGGCCTGGTGGTAGGAGGATCCATCACCATTCCGCATCTCAGAAGGGCTTTCCAGGCGTGGGATGAGTTGAAGCAGGCGCGGATGTGATGAGATCACCTGCTCGGCCTGCACTTCTGGATTAGGATGAGTGGAGAGGGTTGGTGAAAGGAGGAAGGCCATGCCATTGCAGGATGTATTGGCTGTTGTGCTGGGAGGTGGGCGGGGCACCCGCCTTTATCCGCTGACCAAAATCCGGGCTAAACCAGCCGTGCCAGTGGGCAGCAAATACCGTCTGATTGACATCCCCATCAGCAATTGTATAAATTCAGGCATCACCCGTATTTTCGTTCTCACCCAGTTCCTTTCAGCCTCTCTTCATCGCCACGTTTACCAGACCTACAAGTTCGACGTTTTCTCCGGTGGTTTCGTCGAAATACTGCCCGCCGAGCAGACCTTGAACAGCATAGATTGGTATCAGGGGACAGCGGACGCGGTGCGCCAACAGGTACACCGCTTCCTCAGCCGGGAACCGGAGGATGTGCTAATTCTGGCTGGTGACCACCTCTACCGGATGGACTACGGCGAGTTTGTCCGCTTTCACCGGGAAAGCCGGGCCGACGTTACCATTGCCGTCCTTCCCGTTTCGGCAGCGGATGCGCCCCGTTACGGCATATTGCAAACCAATGAGGAAGGGCGTATCGTTGCTTTCCGGGAGAAGCCCCAGACACTAGAAGAACTCAAGGGCCTGGAGAGCCGCCACGATGATGAGCGGCCTTATTTAGCTTCGATGGGCATTTATGTGTTCAGAATGGACGTGTTAGCTCGCCTGCTGAATGAGACCAGTGGCGACGATTTCGGCAGACACATTATCCCCACCGCCATCGAATCGGTGCGCGTTTACGCTTTCCCTTTTGACGGGTATTGGGAGGACATCGGTACTATCGCCGCTTTCTACGAGGCCAATCTGGCCCTGACCCGACCTCACCCGCCTTTTGATTTCTACGATCCCCATCGGCCTATCTACACCCGCGCTCGCTTCCTGCCTCCCTCGCGGATAGATGGCTGTCACCTGGAACGAACGGTGGTGGCGGAGGGCTGCTGGTTGTACGATGCAGACATCGAAGAGTGTATTATCGGCTTGCGTAGCGTGGTGCGACCTGGAGCGCGGTTGCGCCAGGTGGTGATGATGGGCGCTGATTACTATGAGGACGAGAGTGAGAAACTGGAAAACCGTCGCCTGGGACGGCCTCACGTAGGGGTTGGCAAGAATGCGCGCATAGAACGAGCGATCATTGATAAAAATGTCCGCATAGGAGAGGGGGTGATCATCCGTTCCCACGCAGGAGAGCCAGACCAGGAAGGCGAGTATTACGTTGTCCGCGATGGGATCGTGGTCATTCCCAAAAACGCCATTATCCCCAATGATACAGTCATCTGATGGGAGGAACCATGACAGGAGATTCTACACCAAAAGTGATTGCCGAACGCTGTCCACAATATGGGGGTGACTTGCCCCCAGATGGCGAGCGGGTGGTCTGTCGGTACTGTGGTTCCCAGTTGGTCCGCTACCGCCCCCCGGCGCAGGGAGAAACGGCGACAGAAAGAGCCCGGCCCGGCCCCCAGGCCATGCGTTTCAAGGCCTTCTCCTGTGTGGACACTCAGGGTATCGGCTGTGAGGCTTTCCGTTTGCTCATCCCCGCCGGTTGGGAGTTCAGTGGGGGAGTGCACTGGCTGTTGAACAATCCGGGTATGCCAGCGGTGATCGCTTTCTAGGTGCGCAATCCCGAAGGCGAAGAAGCTTTCGAGGTGTTTCCCAACATCTCTTTCTATTGGACTAACAATCCGATGGTCCTGATGACTTTTCCCATTGGCAGCCTGTACTTTGGGAACGAGGTGCGCCCTCCCGCCGGAGCCCAGCAGGTTCTGCGAGAAATTGTGGTGCCCAGGCACAGAGGACGGGTGCAAGGATTGCGAATTGTCCACGAGGAAAGCCTGCCCGACCTGCCTAACCAGGTGCGGGCTGCCAGTCCTGCTGCTCCTGATGGGATCACTTCCGCAGATGGGGCGAAGATTCGCATTCAGTACCGAAGTGGCGACAAAACCATTGAGGAAGAGATTTTCGGAGTAGTCGAAGTCACCCGGGTCGTCATGCCCGTGTTCATGGGGATGATGGAAAACATCTTCTGGGTAGCGGATTACCTCTTCTCATTCCGCGCGCTGACCGGCCAACTGGATAGCCTCTCGGACCTGTTTCAAGCCATGGTCCGCTCCGTCCGGCTGAATCCTCAGTGGTACAATCGCTACATGCAGGTCAGCCAGTACCTGATCCAGAACCAGATTCAGCAGATTCAGCACGTGGGGCAAATCAGCCGCATCATCAGCCAGACCAGCGATCAGATCAGCGATATGATCATGGATTCCTATTACCAGCGACAACAGACCATGGACCGCTTGTCCACCAGTTTCAGTCAGGCGATTCGCGGCGTTGATGGATACTATGATCCGGTCGAGCCGCGGGAAGTGGAGTTACCGGGGGGCTACGAGCGCGCCTGGACCAATAGCCTGGGCGAGTACATTCTAAGCAACGATCCGAACTTCGATCCTAACGTGGGCTCCAATCTGAACTGGCAGCCACTGCAACGCCAGGAATGATGGTGCGGAGTGGATTTCTGTCTTTCACGAGCTTCGGAAGTCCCTGTTGCTGCCGGTGGCGGTCGCTCGCGTACCCATAACAGAGCGCGTTTGAGCGTTGATCAATTCGTGGATGGCGCGAGCTATATCCAGAGCAGCCTGGGGTCGGCCTAGAGCACGGGCGCGAGCGGCCATCCGTGAAAGCGACTCTTTATCGTCTTCTAGCCACTCCTTCACGGTGGCTGCAATGGCCGCAGGCCGTTGAGCCAGGATGCCAACGCCCTGCTCCGTTACCCAGCGCACGTTGCCCTCCTCCTGGCCGGGGATGAAACCGCTGATAATAATCGGCAAGCCCATGATCAGCGCTTCGGCGATAGTGCCTGGTCCGGCTTTAGTGATAATCAGGTCGCAAGCGCCCATCACTTCCGGCATGTTAGTGACGAAGCCAAAAATGCGGGTGGGAATCTCCCACGACACTGCCTCTAACTGACGCCGCAGGCCCTCATTACGACCGGCGATGATGCACAATTGGGCAGGTGGCCGGGCCCTGGCCACAGCGCGGGCGATTTCGAACATCGGCCCCATCCCCTCGCCACCGCCTACCAACAGCACAGCTGGACGGTCCATCGCCAACCCCAGTTGAGCCCGCAACGAGAGCTTATCGTTCACCTTTTGAGCAAACTTGAGGCTGACCGGCATTCCTGTTACCCGGATACGCTCTGCCGGAATGCCGGCGCGCAGTGCCCGCTGGCGTGCCTCCTCCGTCGCTACCAGACACAGGTCCACCTGGGGATAAAGCCAAACCGGGTGGATGCTGATCGGGTCGGTAATCACGCTGATGAAAGGCGCTCGCCAGCCCAGCTGGCGGACCATGCGCAGGGGGATGTGTTGGAACACCGGATGGACGGAGAGGATGGCGTCTGGCTCAGGACGTTGGAAAAGACCCCGGACCCGGCCTCGGACGTAGGGGTAGGCCAGATTAAGCAAGAGGTTCGTCCGTCGTCGTCCGGCCGTGGATTTCCACATCCACTTCCACAGGTAAATGCCCTCGTTGACGAGCGGCCTGTACCAATACACCATGCGGTTTAAAGGGAATGGCGAGTAGTGCAGCAGGGCGTCTATTATTTCCACCTGGTAAGCGTTGGGGTAAAGGTACTGTAACGCCTCGCTGATGGCCTGGGCTGCACTGCGGTGACCACCTCCGGTGTCTGACGACAGGCACAGAATGTCTCTGGTCATAAGCACTGGCCCTCTCTGCCAAAATTCTTGGGATCAGAAATAGTGCTGATTTGAGTATGGGGAACGATTTGCTGGGGATAGAGAGGACACCTGTAAGAGCAAGGCATCGCCGTGCCCCTACTGGTCACTGATGCGGCTGGTTAAAGTCTTAACCCGTTTCTCGAACTGGCGGCGAGGCAGGAGTACCCGCCGGCCACAGGTCTGGCATTTGAGACCAATGTCGGCTCCCAGACGCACAACTTCCCAGGTATACCCACCGCAAGGATGGGGTTTACGCAAACGCACTACGTCACCTAAGCGCACGTCCAACGGCATCCTCACCCCCTGAACCAGAATAATTATAGCACATCTGGCCCATTATGGCTAATGAAGGTCCCGAAAGGCGGGCAGGCCGTGCATGCTCTCCGCCTGAGTGACCGCCCGCACCACCGCCTGGGCCAGCACCTCGGCGGCAATAGCGCCTATCACACTGGGATCGGCCCCTTTGCTTTTCTTAGACGGTTTGCCGGTAGCCAGAGCGAAGATGGTGTCACCGTCAAACATGGTATGCACCGGGCGGATGGTGCGGGCTAAGCCGTCATGGGCCATCTGGGCTACCTTATTCGTTCCTTCTTTGGTTAGATAAGCATTGGTAGCCACCACTGCAATAGTAGTATTTTGAGCAAAACTCAAAACGGTCTGCCCCAAATCGCCCTTCATCCCCTCGACCGTGTTGAGGAAGCCGCCCACCACTGGTTTACGCGTACCAGCCAAAATCTCCCCCGTTTGCGGATTCACCACGTCACCGAAAGCGTTGACAGCCACGATAGCGCCTACCACAATACCCTTACCGATTTTCTGGCTGGCCGTGCCCAGGCCGCTTTTAGTGGCGAATTTGGGGCCCAGTAGTTTACCCACCGTGGCCCCGGTGCCCGCCCCCACACAGCCCTCGGCTACCGGACCGTCGCTGGCCACCTGACAGGCCTGATACCCGGCCTCGGCGTTGGGGCGCACATCGGCGCGACCAATAGTCAGATCGAAGAGCACAGCCGCGGGCACGATGGGTACTACCCCCACTCCCACGTCGAACCCGATCCCTTTCTCCTCCAGGTAGTGCATGACCCCCGTGGCCGCATCTAAGCCATAGGCACTACCCCCGGTGAGTAGCACGGCGTGGACCTCCTGCACCAGGCGCAGGGGATGGAGCAGATCCGTCTCCCTCGTGCCCGGTGCTGAACCGCGCACATCTACCCCGCCGACCGCGCCCCCTTCGCAGAGCACCACCGTGCAGCCAGTGGCCGCTTCGCGGTCTGTATAATGTCCCACTTTAATTCCTTGTACATCGGTGATGGCGTTGTGCATCACGTCCTCCTGGGCTTCTCCGTTCTTGCTGATTGCGCTTTGTGGCCGCATTATACCATCAAGGGGCAGGCCAAGTCAATATTGCAGCGCCTACAGCTAACTCTAACAAAAATCTAACACTCCTCTATCGCTATTCTAACACTCAACTCTTAGAATTAAAGCGAAGTCCTGAGGGGATGTGGAGGGTCAACGTGCATACCGTGAATCCCGTTTGTGCCAATTGCGGTATAGAGATTCGCTGGCAGCCCACCATTGTGGATGGGAAGGCTTATTGTTGCCTGGGTTGCGCCCAAGGTGGTCCTTGCACATGTGACTACTCCGACCTGCCCCAACCTGGTGAGGCCACGGCTATCACCTACCCTTGCTACCCGTACCTGCGAAGGTTTCAAACCTTCGCAAGGGTACGTAATAGAGCGATTTTGTGGAGGTATTGGAGATGAGTAAGATTGTGGGTATTGACCTGGGAACGACAAACTCAGTAATCGCCGTTATGGAAGGCGGCGACGTGACTGTGATCCCTACTGCCGAGGGCTCGAATCTGTGTCCGTCGGTGGTGGCTTTCACCAAAACAGGCGAGCGTCTGGTGGGACAGACGGCCAAGCGCCAGGCAGTGACCAACTCGGAGAACACTGTGTTCTCCATCAAGCGTTTCATGGGCCGCCGCTATGATGAGGTCGAAACCGAACGGAAAATGGTCCCCTATCAGGTGGTAAGAGGCCCGGCCAATGACGCCCGAGTGCGCATCCCTGTCACCGGCAAGGAATACACCCCGCAGGAAATCTCGGCCATGATTTTGCAGAAGCTGAAGCGTGATGCCGAAGCATACCTGGGTGAACCGGTGACCAAGGCAGTCATCACTGTACCTGCTTACTTCAACGACTCGCAACGTCAGGCCACCAAAGATGCCGGGCAGATTGCCGGGTTAGAGGTGTTGCGCATCATCAACGAGCCCACTGCCGCATCCCTGGCCTACGGCCTGGACAAGAAGAATCTGGAGACCATTCTGGTCTTTGATTTGGGCGGCGGCACTTTCGACGTTTCGGTGCTGGAAGTGGGTGATGGCGTGGTGGAGGTCAAAGCCACCAATGGTGATACACACCTGGGCGGCGATGACTGGGATCAGCGCATCATAGATTACATCGCCGACGAGTTCAAAAAGGACCAGGGAATTGACCTGCGCCAGGACCGCATGGCCCTGCAGCGTTTGAAAGAAGCGGCGGAGAAAGCCAAGATCGAGCTTTCCAGTGTGATGGAGACGGAGATCAATCTGCCCTTCATCACAGCGGATGCCTCCGGCCCTAAACACCTGCAGATGAAACTGACCCGGGCCAAACTGGAACAGCTCACCGAAGACCTGGTACAGCGTTGCGTGGGCCCCTTTAAGCAAGCTCTGGCCGATGCCAAACTCAGCGCCAGCGAAATTGATGAAGTGGTATTGGTCGGTGGAGCAACGCGCATGCCGATGATTCAGGAGTTGGTACGCAAGCTGACCGGTGGCAAGGAGCCGCACAAAGGCGTCAATCCGGACGAGGTGGTGGCTGTGGGTGCGGCTATCCAGGCTGGTGTACTCGCTGGCGACGTCAAGGACGTGCTCTTGCTGGACGTGACCCCGCTGACCCTGGGCGTGGAGACGTTGGGTGGGGTGATGACTCCGATCATCGAGCGCAACACCACCATCCCGGTGCGCAAGAGCCAGATCTTCTCCACGGCAGAGGATGGTCAGACGGCAGTGGACATCCACGTGCTGCAAGGTGAGCGGCCGATGGCCGCCGATAACATGACTCTGGGCCGCTTCCGGCTGGAGGGCATTCCGCCCGCGCCGCGCGGTATCCCGCAGATCGAGGTCTCTTTCGACATTGACGCCAACGGCATTCTCAACGTCTCGGCTCAGGATAAGGCCACCGGACGCCAACAGCAAATCACTATCACCGCGTCCACCAACCTGAGCAAGGCCGACGTGGAACGCATGGTGCGCGAGGCCGAGCAGCACGCTGAGGAGGACCGGCGTCGCCGTGAACTGGCCGAGACTCGCAACCAGGCTGATAACCTGGCTTACCAGATGGAGAAGACTTTGCGTGACCTGGGTGACAAAGTGAATGCCAGCGACCGCCAGGCCATCGAGAATAAAATCAAAGCCGTGCGCGAGGCCATCAAGGGCGATGACATCAACCGTATCCGCCAGGCGATGTCCGACCTGCAGCAGGCCAGCTACCGGCTCTCGGAGCAAGCCTACGGTCCGAGCCAACAGCCGGGCGGCAACGGTGGAAATGGCCACGGTCCCACCGCCAGGCCCACGCCGGAGGGCGAGGACGTGGTCGAGGGCGAGTTCTACGCCGCGTAACCGTTAAACTCGTAGGACGGGATACCATCCCGTCCTACTTTTTTTGAGCTTTGTCCAGCCCTGTGGTATAATCACGTAGGGTTCAAGGGTAAAGCGCGGTAGGGCAAGCTCAAGCTTGTCTTACAAACTGCCGACGTCGGGAGAACCGTGTCTCAGGGTGAGGTTGATCATGCTCAAGCGAACTCTGCTCACAGTGATGGCTTTTGCACTGATGGCCGGAGGAACAGCCTCCTGCTGGAATAATGGCACGCCGTCTCCTACTCCGACCCCGACCCCCATCCCCGGTCGGGCCGAGGAAGTGGCAGAGGCATTCCTGCTGGCTTGGGAACGGAACGACTACGGGTTGATGTATGGTCTGCTGACCCTCACATCCCAGGCGAGTATCACCCAGGAGGGGTTCGCCCACACCTATCAGGCGGTGGCTGCCGAGGCAACGATTACCAGCGTACAGGCCCAACTGCGGGCCGCGCTGCAGGAAGGCGATCAGGCGCACGTGGCCTACTCTGTCACCATGAACACCGCCTTGCTCGGTTCGCTGGACGTAGAAAACGAGATGGCGCTGCGCTACGAGGGTAACCGCTGGGGGATAGTCTGGTCGCCTCAACTCATTTTCCGCCAGCTCACGGCGGGTAACCTGGTGCACCTCACCCCTCGCGCACCAGCCCGGGCGAACATCTACGATCGCAACGGGCTGGGGCTGGCAGTGGAAGGCAAGATGGTCACCGTGGGAGTGGTGCCTGGTCAGATCAAGGACGAGGCTGCTCTGCTGGCCGAGTTGAGCCAGGTACTGGGCCTGGCTCCGGAGGCAATTCAGGCCAAATACAGCGGTTTCCGTCCTGATTGGTTCGTGCCCATCGCCGACATCTCGGTGGAGCAAAGCCAGGCCTATTACGCCACGTTGAGCGCTATCCCCGGTGTGGCTTTCCGGGAAAAGACGGTACGCGCTTACAATGGCATCGCCCCCCACGCCGTCGGCTACCTGGGGGCCATTCCCGCCGAAGAACTGCCCGACTGGCAGGCTCTGGGATATTCTGGCGACGAAATGGTGGGCCGTTCCGGATTGGAGCGCTGGGGTGAGCCGTATCTGGCCGGGAAGCACGGCGGGACTCTGAGCGTGATCACACCGGAAGGAAACGTGGTTGCCGTGCTAAAGGACCAGCCGGCAGTGGCCAGCCGCAGTGTGTACAGCACGCTGGATCGCGAGTTCCAGCGAAAGGTAGAGGAACTGCTTGGACAACGGCCTGGAGCGGTGGTGGTCATGGACCCCCGCAACGGGCAAGTGCTGGCTATGGCCAGCTATCCGCGCTTCGACCCCAACGTGTTCGTAGGCGGGATCAGCAACGAAAAATGGCAGGCCCTGCTCGATGATCCTGGCCGCCCACTGCTCAACCGGGCAATTCAGGGCACCTATCCACCGGGTTCAGTGTTCAAAATCGTGACCCTGGCTGCCGCAATGGAAGGGTTGGGTCTCACCCGCCAGTTCACCTTTAACTGCACCGGCTGGTGGACGGGGTTAGGCCCCCAATGGGGCAAGCCATGCTGGCTGAGATCGGGCCACGGCATCATTGACCCGGTGTCCGCGCTCACTGCCTCATGCGACTATTCCTTCTATGAAATGGGATTGCTGCTGGATGGGATGGATCCCTTGCTATTGCCCGATTACGCGCGGGCTTTCGGTTTGGGCCAGGTGACCGGGCTGGACGGTTTCGCCGAATCCCCTGGCCTGGTGCCCGACAACGACTGGAAGCTGCAAGCCCTGGGTGAAGGCTGGGCGCCCGGCGATTCGGTGAACCTGTCCATCGGACAGGGGTATTTGCTGGTCACGCCGTTGCAGGTAGCGCGGTTGATGGCCGCCGTGGCCAATGGCGGTATCCTCTACCGCCCACAACTGGTGCTCAAAGTGTCCGCTGGGCCTGATTCACCGGAACTTGTCGTCGAACCGGAGGTGATGGGCCAACTGCCTATCTCAGCAGATACGCTGGCGGCCATACAGGAAGGTCTGGCCGGGGTGACGACCAGCCGGCGAGGCACGGCTACCCACGTCTTTGCCGGGTTTCCCATTTCAGTGGCCGGCAAGACGGGCACTGCCCAGGTAGCCGAACTGGAATCCGACCAGCAGGGCACCGAACCTCACTCCTGGTTTGCTGCCTATGCTCCAGTGGAAGACCCTCAGGTCGTGGTAGTGGCTGTGGTCGAGCATGCTGGCGAAGGTTCGCGGACGGCGGCACCTTTGGTGCGGCAGATATTGGCGGCATATTTCGGAATTGAGGATACCCTCTCCCCTTTGCAGGGGCAGGGTGACTAAAAAGTGCGACGCACCTGGTAAGGTGCGTCGCACTTCTTCTGCTACTCCGCGAACAGCGGTACGAACTGGAACTGGTTCACGTCCACCAGACCACGGTCCGTGAGCTTTAACTCCGGGATCACCGGCAAAGACAGAAAACTGAGAGCCATGAACGGGTTGAGCAAAGGTGAGCCCATAGACTGCGAAGCGGACAGTAACTCGTCCATTTGCTGGCGGACCACCTCAATGGGCTGATCGGACATCAGCCCGGCGACAGGCAGGGCCAGGCGAGCCTTCACCTGGCCTTCATCCACGGCCGCCAGCCCACCGCGCATGGCTTCAATCTCCTGGGCAGCGGCAATCATATCCCGGTCGTTGGTGCCGACGACAATGATATTGTGTGAATCGTGGGCCACCGACGAGGCCAGTGCTCCCCGCTTGAGGCCGAAGCCGCGCACGAAACCCACCGCACATCGTCCGGAAGCCAGATGCCGCTCGATCACGGCGATTTTCAGCAGATCGCGGTCCACATCGGCCACGGCCAGGCCGTCGGCCACCGTAGCTTCTTCTACTCGCTGGCGGGTGATGATCTGATCCGGCACCAGCTCTATGACCCGCAGGCGTGGGCCGTCGGCTGGCACTTTGAGATCAACGCCCGACCAGTTGACGTTAACCGAACTGCGGACCGGAACGGGACGTGGCATGGCAGCAGTGGGCAACATCTGCCCGCCTTCGGCAACCAGTTGTCCTCCCCGGAACACCTTCTCGATACGGAAATTATCGAAACTGTCAAAAACCACCAGATCAGCATGGCGGCCAGGGGTGATGGCCCCTTTATCACGCAGGCCGTAATACTCGGCGGGATTGAGGGTGGCCATTTGAATGGCCAGTACCGGATCCAGTCCGGCATGAATGGCCATGCGGATCAGGTGATCAATGTGGCCCTCGTCCATCAAGTCGGCTGGATGGCGATCATCGGTGACAAACATGAAATGCCGCGAGTTGGACGGCGTAATCAGCGGCAACAAATCCAGCAGATTGTGAGCGTTGGATGCTTCACGGACCATGATGTACATTCCCAGGCGCAGTTTTTCGCGGGCCTCTTCGATGGATGTACATTCGTGGTCGGAGGTTACCCCTGTAGCGATGTAAGCATCCAGGTCGCGTCCGCTGAGGCCGGGGGCGTGCCCATCAATGCGCTTGCCGTGTCGCTGGGCTACCTTCAGCTTGTCCAGGACATCCAGGTCGCAACCCAGGACGCCCGGGTAATTCATCATCTCGGCCAAGCCCACCACCCACTTCTCGGTGAAGTAGGGGAAGATGTCGAAAGCCCGCAAGCGTGAACCAGAGGTTTCCATCTCCGTAGCGGGTACGCAGGAGGAGAGGGTTAAATACACGCTCAGTGGATTGTATTTGCTGGATTCCAGCATGTAACGGATACCGTCCAGGCCGAGGACATTGGCAATCTCATGGGGATCGGCCACCACCGAGGTCGTACCTCGTGGCAACACAGCGCGGGTGAACTGGGGTATAGTCACCATCGAGCTTTCGATATGTACGTGGGCGTCTATAAAGCCGGGGCACAGATAGTGCCCCGCCAAATCTATTTCCTGTTTGGCCTGGTACTCGCCGATACCGACGATCTGAGTGTCGGCGATGGCCACATGCCCTTCGTGGATCTCACCGGAGAAGACGTTGACAATCCTGGCGTTCTTGAGAAGAATGTCAGCGGCAATTTCCCCGCGCGCTACCCGGATTATATCTATTATATCCATCACTGGCCTCCTTTGGCATCTTTGCCAAAGCCCCGATGGTAATAGACCACCGGGGCCTGCAGCTTTTCAAAATCATTATAATATAACTGGGCGAATTTGGCAACCTTTGGTGCTTGAGGGGGAAGCCGGGTGCGTTTCAGTTTCGGGGCAGGTTTGTCCCATAGCGGCCGACCGCTGCTGCGTCCTGAGCCCGG
>JANLFX010000082.1 GCA_024653325.1 Anaerolineae bacterium | reverse complement strand
ACCTTCTGTCAAGTCGAGTTTCCCCCTGACTTGACACGTTCATAGAAATCTCCTGTAATCCTGTAATTACCCTGGCATGTCAGATTCGGGGCTGGCGAATGAATTCTTAGCTATGTCCTGGCACAGTTGCCCTGCAGCATCTACAAGGGGTCAGGTAAGCCCCTCTATCTGCATCGCCTTCAATTATACTGATCAAAGGTTAGAAGGGAGTAATAAGAGGGTTAGAAAACGGCTAGAAAACGCAAGCCAGCTTGCTGGCATGCTGACTCCAATGCAGTATCCAGAGCATGGAATTCTAGCCAAGTTCTAACCACTTTCTGACAGCTCTCTAACATTTTCGTAGTATCATGGATGTAAAATGTGTCTTACCACCACAAACTCTGGCTGGTGTCGGAGTCGTAAGGATGAAAGGGAATGGTCATGGTTCACTGCTGCGTGGCCTTGATGGCCTATAACGAAGAGGGCAACATCGGCCGCTTGCTGGAAGCTCTGTGCACCCAACGGCTGGAGAGAGTGACGATTGATGAGATCGTCGTGGTGGCCAGTGGATGCACCGACCGCACCGAGGAGATCGTTCGCCAGTTCTGTGCCAGAGATTTCCGGGTGAAATTGCTCGTTCAGCGCCAGCGAGAGGGGAAAGCATCGGCGGTCAATTTTTTGCTGCGTAACACGACCAGCGAAGTGGTCGTTCTGCAAAGTGCGGATACACTCCCTGCAGCAGACACTATTGAGAACCTCGTCACACCCTTCGAAGACCCTCAGGTGGGCATGACCGGTGGTCATCCGGTGCCTACCAACGATCCCCACACCTTCATGGGTTACGTAGCCCATCTTCTGTGGCGTTTGCACCATCGCATCTCCCTGCGCCGCCCGAAAATGGGTGAACTGATTGCCTTTCGCAACATCTTCCGCCAGATACCTTATGATTCAGCGGTGGATGAGGCCAGCATTGAGCCGCTGATCCTCGGCCAGGGGCTGAAGCTGCGCTATGTGCCTGAGGCTGTCGTTTATAACCATGGCCCAGAAACCATTTCCGATTTCTTCAAACAGCGGCGACGGATATATGCCGGGCATCTGTACGTCAAAGACACGCTAGGGTACAAAGTGTCCACGATGAGCGGTTGGCGTATTCTGCTGTTTTTCTTGCAGGAATGGGAGTGGGATTGGCGCTACTTTCTATGGGGACCGGCGGCTATTGTCCTGGAGGCCTGTGCCCGGTTGCGCGGGATATACGATTACAAGGTGTGGAAGCGCAAGCCGTTCATCTGGGCTGTGGCCGAGACTACGAAAGAGCTGGCAGAGGTACCGCAGCACTCTCTGTGAGCGTGTGGAGTGGGGGTACGCGAGCTATTGTTGGCCGCCCGCCAAGCTCGCACTCTCTGTGAGCGTGTGGAGTGGGGGGTAGGATTTGGAATGGCATGCCCCGCGCAGCCCCATCATCAATGGTGCGCGGGGTTCGCTTAAATGTAAGGCAGGCAGCGTAGGGCGATTCACAGGTCAATTTTATCGCCTTTGCCGCCCGGAACGGTAATCTGATTATGGTGGGGGTCCTGCTCAAAATTCCGCTGTACAGGGCTTTTCGTCGCTGGGGCGTACCCCGGTTAATGCCGCTGAACCTGACGGTCAGTATGACTTACCGCTGCAACTCCCGCTGCCGGACGTGCAATGTCTGGCGCAAGCAGGCCGACGAGTTGACAGCACAGGAGTGGGATCGGGTTTTTGCTTCATTGGGGCGGACGCCGTACTGGTTTACCATCAGCGGGGGTGAGCCGTTACTTCGCCAGGATGTGGTGGAGATTTGCCACAGCGTCTACCAGCATTGCCGTCCGGGGATTATCAACGTCCCCACAAATGGATTGCGGCCCGAGTTGATCGCGGGGCGGATAGAGGAGATAGCCCGTGCGTGTCCCAAGACCCGGATCATCGTCAATGTCTCTCTTGATGGCTGGGGCGAACAACACGACGCCATCCGCAATGTGCCAGGAAACTTCCAGCGCACGCTAGACACTTATCGCCGCCTGCGAGCATTGGCTCTGCCTAATTTGACCGTGGGCATTCATACGGTGATTTCGCGCTTCAATGTGGACGACATTCCGCAGATTTATCGAGAGATCAGCGCTCTGGCCCCGGATTCGTACATCACCGAGATTGCCGAGGAGCGGGTGGAGCTGGACACAGTGGGAGCGGACATCACGCCCGGTCTCGACGAATACTCGGCGGCAGTGGATTTTCTGCTTGCTCAGTTGCGGGTGCAGCCGTTCACCGGCATCTCACGGGTGACCCAGGCTTTTCGCGAGCAGTATTACGGTCTAGTGAAACGTATCCTGGCTGAGCGTCGACAGGTGATCCCCTGTTATGCAGGCTGGGCCTCGGCGCAGATTTCGCCGGAGGGGAATGTGTGGGTTTGTTGCATCAAGGCCGAGTCACTGGGCAATCTGCGCGATGTGGACTACAATTTCGGGCACATCTGGTTCAACGCAAAGGCCGCAGCGGCCCGGGCCTCCATCGCCAGGGGGGAGTGCTTCTGTCCACTGGCGAATGCAGCTTATACCAACATGTTGTGTCACTATCCCTCCCTGTTCAGGGCGGCGAGACGAGTACTCAATTGAGGATATTCATGTGACGGTCTTAGTTACTGGTGGTACAGGGTTTATCGGCTCTCATGTGGTACGAGCCTTGATAGAGCAAGATAAGCGTGTCAGGGTTTTGCTCAGAAAAACCAGCAGTGCAACAACCCTGGAACACTTGGGTGTGGAGCTTTTCTACGGCGATTTAACGGATAAATCGTCCCTGGATGGTGTTGCTGATAATGTCAGTCATGTTGTCCATTTGGCTGGTCTACTGGGTGGGGCTAAGGTAGCGGAACAGCGATATTGGGAGGTGAATGTCCAGGGGACCGCGAATCTACTCGAGCAATTTCAAGACAGGCCCTTTGAGAGATTTGTTTATTGCAGCACTACGGGAGTCCTGGGGCCGATTTCTAATCCCCCGGCTGATGAGACCTGGCCCCTTAGTCCTTCCAACTTATACGAGTTAACCAAATGCGAGGCGGAGACTCTGGTAAGAAAATATAGCCAGGATAGAGGTATCCCAGCAGCGATCATTCGCCCTGGTTTAGTATATGGCCCTGGTAATCTTCACCTGCTAGGTCTTTTCCGTACAATCCAGCGCGGCCTGTTCTTTCTCATTGGAACAGGATCGAGTTTGCTTGATCCGGTCTACATTGATGATATGGTACAGGGTCTGCTGCTGAGTTTGTATTCTCCGCAGGCCATGGGGAGGACGTACATCATCGCCGGTGAGCGCCCAGTGACGATCGCAGAATTGGTACACGCGATTGGTCGGGCTTTAGGCAAGAAGCCTTATAAATTTCGATTGCCCGTTGGAATAGCGATGGGTCTCGCCCGCTGCTTCGAATGGTTGGGACATGGCTTGGGCTTTGACCCTCCTCTGAGTGTAAGTCGGGTGCGATTTCTAACTGAGAACAGAGCTTGCCGGATAGATCGTGCGCGGGAGGAACTGGGTTACCATCCCACGGTTGATCTGGAAGAAGGCTTGCGACGTACTGTCATCTGGTATCGAGAACAGGGTTTATTGTAGGACAACTCTTTAAGAGCTGTCCTACAGTGAGAGGTGCAATATGACTCCGCCCCTATGTTCTGTAATCATTCCTGCATATAATTCGGAAGCTACAATTCGTGCCTGTTTGAATTCTGTTTTGCACCAGGAAACGGATGCCCCTTACGAAATAATTGTAGTGGATAGTTCACAAGATTCTACCCCGGATTTGGTCAGGGAGCATTTCCCCACGGTGACCTTGATACACTTCCCTCGCAGGACTGACCCAGGAACAGCTCGAAATGCGGGTGTCAAGCGAGCTAAAGGGAATTTACTGGTTTTTATTGACTCGGATTGCATCGCAGAACCAGGGTGGCTGCAGGGTATGTGGGCAGCGCATCAAAACGGGGACTGGCGTGTGGTGGGTGGAGCAGTGGTGAACGGCAATCCGGAAAGCCTGGTAAGTTGGGCTGGATATATAAAGGAATTCAGTGAATACTTACCCCAGGCGCAGGCTGGTTTGGTACATAGTTTGCCCACTTGCAATATATCATACCGGCGGGAGATTTTTGAACGCTATGGTGGTTATGATGGGAGCTATTACCCTCAGGAAGATTATCTCTTTCACTGGCAGCTGATTAGGGGCGGCGAGAAGATCTTTTTCGAGCCCTCGATTCAGGTACGACACTTCCATCGCGCGCGTTTAGGTGATTATTTGCGTCATAGCCGACGGTTTGGCGTGGTGACGGCCAGGGTGCTGAAAATCACTGACCTGCCGGGCGCGTTTTTTTCCCGCCGTCCATGGCTTGCGCCGTTATTCATCCCATTTTTACCCTTTATCAAGTTTACGCGTACCTGCGCACGTGTCCTACGAATTAGTCCTGGAATGTTATTGCGCCGTCCGTTGGTGTTTTTCTTATTGTTCCTGGGAATGCTCTATTGGGGTATCGGTTTTGTTGAGGGAGTGTACACGAAACAAGCGGACAGGGATGGTGGGTTAGCCTCGGCACAGCCCACTTTTGACAGAGTGGTGGGGTGAAGAAGCGCCTGCTTCCGACGATGGGGACGAATGACACCTCTCCAGCTGCTTCAAGGGGGCTCAGGAGGTTGATGTTAATTGAACTTGAGCGCATGAATTTGGACTCATAGGTATGGAAACAAACTCTATGGCCTGTTGGCCAAAATGCTCGATTATTGTCCCGGTTTGTGATGGGGAAGCCAATATAGCTGACTGTCTTGAATCGTTATGTAAGCAGGAGTATCCGACTGACAGGTTCGAGATAATCGTTGTGGACAACAATTCCCATGATTCCACGTCAGAGGTGGTTCATCGGTATAAAGTGCGTTATGTGCAGGAAGAAAAACCCGGTTCGTATGCGGCGCGCAATCGGGGAGCCAGATTGGCCGATGGGGATATCCTGGCTTTCACCGATGCGGACTGTATTGCTGATCCCAATTGGCTGCAGGCCATACGCAATGTACTGGCGGACGGCGAGACCCAGGCCGTGTTGGGTTTTGCAAGAGGGATCAATGCCAATGTCTGGGCTGAACTTGAACAGGCCAAGTGGGAGGAGTTCTGGGCTTATCAGACGGAGGTCAAGCGCATAGACACCCGCAATTTTGCGATCCTCACCTCGGTTTTGAAGCGCTTTGGCTATTTCCGTGAGGACGTACAAAGCTTCGCCGATTGGGAGTTAGGCGCACGCTTACACCAGGCCGGCGTCAAGGTCGTATTTGCCCCCAATGTGCGGACCTGGCATATCAACCCTTGTAGTCTGGACGATATCAGCCAGCGCCGCCGGCGGCAGGGATACGCGGGTTACCAAATTATGAGCCGGCACTCGAACGTTTTCAACGAGAGTTATCTCCCTCAAATCGTGCGCTATCACTTCATAGATAATCGCCGAGTCGGGGGTGTAACCCTTGAGTTCCTCTTACGGGTTTTGCCCCTGTTGCTATGGCCAACCCGCGCAGTCATGGAAATAGTGGCGCGGACTATTCCGCATGAGAGTTTGTTGTATCCCTTGTTCGGGCTGTGGTGTGGGCTTTCCTGGGAAATAGGGATTCTGCAGGCGCGGCGTGAGTATTTGGGAGATGCTGATTGCAGCTAGAAACCTCACCTGATTGGACAGCAAAAGGGTTTCGTCGTAATGTGTTAGGGACGGTGGGCACCGAATTTGTCATCGCCATCCTGTCCTTTATCACGGGTGTGCTAACCGCCCGACTGCTCGGTCCCCGTGACCAGGGCATTCTCTCGCTGGTTACCGTGTTGCCTACCACGTTGACTATGCTCACTTATCTAGGACTGGTTCAGGCCAACGTTTACTTTGTTGGGCAAGATGAGGATTCACGCCGTGCGATAACAGCCAATTCCCTGTGGTTCGCGGCTGGTATCGGGGGCGCAACGAGCGCGGTGATGATTCTGGGCCGCGGTTTCATCACACAGGCTTTCTTTCAGGGGATGTCTCCAGCGCTCTTTTTAATTATTGCTTGCCTGGCACCAGTGTTTCTCCTCGACACTTATCTACTGGCCATCGCGCAGGGTGTCGAGAGGTTCAATCTTTTTAATCTCCGTCGCCTGCTAACGCCACTGCTCACCCTGGTCGGGATAGTGGTCGCCGTCGGCGTGCTGGGGCAGGGATTGAAGGGAGCCATTCTCGTCCAGGCCGCGGTCATGATCTCCACCACTACCTGGCTGGTTGTCGTCTTTAATAAGAGGGTGGTTCCACTCACGCTCAAATTTCACCTGGGGTTGGCCAGGGACTCGTTGATCTATGGAGTTAAGGCGTACATTCAAAACCTCTCCATCTACCTGCTCTACCGTGCCGATTTATATCTGCTGGCGCTTTTTCGGAGCGCTGAAGAGGTGGCCTGCTACGCCATTGCCATGTCGCTGGTGCGGATGATCTGGTATATCCCTGATTCCGTGGGCCTGGTCCTTTTCTCCAGGCTGACGCGGATATCGGGGAGCAGCGGGCGACATTTCACTGCCCTTGTCTGCCGATGGACACTTCTGGTCACGGTTGGAGCAGCACTGACGCTGGCAGTTGCGGGCGGCTTGTTGATTCCTATACTGTACGGCGCAGCCTATTTAGAGGCGGTCCGTCCCATGCTGATCCTGTTGCCTGGGGCAGTGGTGATTACTGTCTACAAAGTTGTGGTCAGGGATTTCATTAGCCGTGATCGTCAAAAGGTGCCCATATTAACCGCCATTTTGGGATTGATGGCGAACTTGGTGTTCAATCTGGTGCTGATCCCAGAGTTCGGCATTAATGGCTCGGCTCTCGCGGCGACCCTGTCCTACTCGATCATCACCGGGGTGTTGTTGCTGGTTTTCGTCGCCGAATCCGGTCTAAGGCTGTGTGAGGTCGTCCTCGTGCAACGTAGCGATTTGATGCCCCATGTCACCAATTTTCGGAAGTAGCTGTAGCTCCCGGAAATGCAAAAGGAGTCCTACGATGCTTCCTCAATACTGGAGACTCAGTGAACAAAAATACCGGCTGCAAGGAGTACGATGTACTCTCTGCGGAAAGGTGTCTCTATTGGACCGTCCGGTGTGCGGTGCGCAACCGCACGTTATACGTGCGGCGTGTGATGTGAAACCGCTCACGGTGGCACGTAGTACGCAACGTGTGCCCGCCTACGTCGGCTTCACGCCGCTTGCCCCCAGAACCGTGCTTAGTTTGGGGTAGCTATGAACGAATCGCTGGCATTACGCCTGCACGGAGTCGGATTGGAACTGCGATCCGAGAACCCCAGATTCCTGAGCTATGCCCGTCATTATCTCCGCGACCTCGTCGTCCCGGCGGTGAATCAGGCTCACGTGAAGGTGCACCTGGGCTGGGGACGCCCTATCGCTCCAGCAACTGCTGAACGGTTAGGGCGGCGGTTGTTGCTGGACGGACCCCGCATCGTGCAGGGCGAAGTGCTGGCCCTGCCCGGACTTCAGCTTGGTGCCGCTCTGACCAGCGACGGGTTGATCATTGAGGCCGGTTATCGTTTCCCCTCGTATCGCAGCCGTCTGGGATATATCTTGCAAGGACGAGCGGGCGAGGCGCGGCTGTTCGTCACATTAATCTACTTCCTGGTCTACTTCCCATTGTTCTGGTATCTGGAGCGGGAACGGGGCTGGTATCTGCTCCACGCGGCGGCAGTGGCGCATCCCAGGGGTGGGATATTGCTGGCCGGCCTGCCCGGTGTGGGCAAGTCCACTTTCACTCTGGCCTTGCTGGCCGACCCGACCGCCCGGCTTGTCTCGGACAACCTGGTGTTCTACGACGGGGAGCAGGTGTACGCTTTCCCGGAGCCGATTCACTTAGACCGGCGCAGTCGCGCCTTGTTGCCCGAGCTGGGAGAACGATTGGGAGCGGCGGGACAGGCATTTTCGCATGGTCGGTATGACTATCAACTGGCCCCGGCGGACAGGGCAGACGCGACCCATCCGCGGGTGATAGGCATCCTGCGCCTGGCTCCGCAGACCGAGATACGGGCCATGAGCCGGGAGGTTTGTCTGGAGCGTCTGCTGGCTTACGACCGGCTGGCCAAAGAGGTGGATGAATACAACAAGCAGGCGGCCATCTTCGGCCTACTATCGCCCCGTGCGGCGGAAAGCCGACGGCGGCTGGAGACGCTGGAGCGTCTGCTGACCAGGGTGGATTGCTATGAAATTGCTGTGCCATCGGGTGTTAACCTGGGGCCGGTGGCAAAGCAGGTATGTCGTCTGGGGGGATGGTCTAATGGTTGAGCGCGTAATATTCCCGGAAAAGCCGATGCGGGTACCAATACGTATTTTCGCCCCCGATGTGGCGTTGCCACCTGATGGCACACTGGCTTTGCTTAAGCAAATCGCCGCTCTGGAGGGCATCGCAACCTCGGTTATCGTCCTGCCGGATTCGCACCACAAGCCCCATCTGGAGACTCCATCCAGCGTGGTTTCTGCGATGCAGGACACGATTGTGTTGAGTTTATCCAGTCCCTCACCCGGCTGTGGGATGGCGTTGGCGCAGACGACACTCACGGTCGAGGACGTGGACGACGAACGGCTGGAAGTCTTTTTCGCCCGTCTGGCGGAGCGTCTGAACCCGGCCCGTGCCCAGCAACCCCTCTCGCCTGACGAGATGATGGATGTGCTGGCCCGCGGTGCGGCGGCTGCCGTGTCTCGCTACGGTTTCGATGCCTCGCTCCTGGAGCACATCGAGGATCGGGGGGATGCTTTCGCTGCTGCCGGTACGGTGGCGGACGCCGAGGCAATCTCGCGTGCCGTGCCCGCAGAGTTGCGACAGCTCGGCCAGCGGGAGTTTGGGTTGGTGGGGCGGGGCAATCACTTCCTGGAGATGCAGGTGGTAGCTGAGGTAGTGGACGAGGGCGTAGCCCGCGCCTGGGGGCTGCACGAGGGGCAAATCGTAGTCATGTTCCACGCTGACTCTGGCCGCCTGGGGGCCTACGTGGGCCGTTTGTACGCGCATCGGCGCAAGAATACCTGGTGGGGGCGTTTACACGAGTGGCAATATAAGTTCTCGGTGCACGTGAGGGGAACACGCTCCTGGACGGAGATACGCCACCGCTGGCCTTACTTCTCCCCACGGCGCTGGGTACCCATCCCGGCCGATTCCGAGGAGGGGCAGCGGGTTCTTTGCGCCCTACGGGCAGCGACGAATTACGCTTACGCCAATCGGGTAGCGGTGTTGGCCGTTGTGCGCGATGTCATGCGAGAGGTTTGGGGGCACGACTTGCCGGCACTGGCTTTGCTCTGGGATGCCACCCACAACTCCATCCGTCGTGAGCAGGTGGCTGGCCGGGAGTTGTGGGTACATCGCCATAACGCTGCTCGTGCAGTGCCACCCCATGATACCCAGCGGCAGGCTACAAGTCTGCCCTGCGAAGCCGGATCACCTTTTGCACGCACGGGCCAACCGGTGTTGCTGCCGGGTACCTGCCGCACATCGTCTTATCTTTGCGTGGCAGATGAAGGGGCGGAGCGTACCTTGTTTTCGGTGAATCATGGCGCCGGCCAGACAGCAGAGCGGCTCGCCATTCCATGTGATGGGGGCCTCACGCGATTGTACAGTTACGAGGGGGAACTGAGGTTTCTGCTTTCCCATCTTTCCGACGACGGCTTGCAGGCCGTGGTACAGGCCCTGCAGGCTGACGCTATCGCCCGACCGGTGGCCCGTCTCCGTCCGCTGGCCGTGCTGAAAGGTTCAAGGCCATGAGATTTGCGCGGAACGTGCTGGGCACTTTCATCACCGAAGTGGTGCTGGTCGGCCTTAATTTCATCATCGGTGTGCTGATGGCCCGGATGCTGACCCCGGCAGCGCGCGGTGTGCTGGCCCTGGCGATGACTGCCCCTTACACCGTGACTTACTTCATTGACCCGGGCATCGTCCAGGCTAACATCTATCTGATCGGGCGCAAGGAGCGAGCGGCGGGGGCAGTGGTCGCCAATGCCATTACCCTGGCCATAGTGATCGGTACAGGAACAGCGGTCATCCTATGGCTGGCCCGGAGCGTGATCCTGCGCACATTTCTGTCGGGATTGACGGCAGCTCAGTTTACGTTGCTGCTTCTGCTTTTGCCCTTTTTTATGCTCGATTCGTACATGATGTCCGTGCTGCGGGCCATACACTGCTTCGATCTGTTCAACCTGCGTCGGTTGCTGGGCCAATTAATCTTGCTGGCGGCAATGTTTCTCGTGCTGGTTGTCTTCCGCAAGGCGGCTTCGGGGGCCGTGCTGGCCTTCGTTTGCGCCTCGGCTACCTCGGCGGTTATGGGCCTGGTCTTTGTGGGCAGTAAGGTGCGCCTGCGGCCTGGCCTGCACCTGGGATTGCTCGGCGAGGCCCTGCCCTATGGCTTCAAGTCCTACGTACAGAACCTGGTCGGCCATTTGAATTACCGGCTGGATGTATATCTGCTGGCCATGTTCCTGGCCCCGGCGCAAATCGCTTTCTACGCCATCGCCACCAACATCGCCGAGTTGGTCTGGTACATCCCCGATTCGGTAGGGACAGTACTTTTCCCCAAACTCTCGGCAGCGCCGCGCGAGCACGTTCACTCTATGACGGCGGAAGTGTGTCGGCATACGATATTCATCACTGCCCTGGCGACACTGGGCCTGGCGACGGTGGGTTGGGTGGTGATTCCTCTGTTCTATGGGCCAGCTTACCTGCCTGCCCTGATACCTCTTTTCATCCTGCTGCCCGGCATACTGAATATGGCCGTCTACAAAGTGCTGACCCGCAACTTCTCCAGCCGCGACCGTCAGCAGATGTCCATTCTGGCTGCGGCAGTGGCGCTGATACTGAACGTGGGGTTAAATCTGGTGGTCATCCCCCGCTACGGGATTGGTGGGGCAGCGGCGTCTTCACTTATTTCCTATACCGTGAGTGCTGCCATCCTGCTGATCGCCTTCCTGCGGGATTCGGGTCTGAGTTGGCGGGAGACGCTGGTGATCCGGCGGGACGATCTGGCGCGCTATGTCACGTTGTTTGAACGAGGGCGGGAGTACGCCAGTCGGTTGTTTAATCGTGGCAAGGTGCAGGAAGGAGTTCAGCCGGTTGGGGGGAAGTGATGGACGGTACTTGCCGCGATTGCGCTACCGTCTTGAGGGAAGCGCCCTCCTGGATGGACTGACCTGACAGGATAGTGGACAGTGCGTAAAATATTGAGATTCCTCTCCTGGCGCGACTGGGGGATCATCCGTTACAACTCGGTGTTTCAGAACGCGGTGGCGTTCTTCTATCTGGCGTTGGCCTACCGTGATTTCTCGTTGAGCTACATCTGGCGCGTGCTCCTTTTTGGCCTGTTCAGCACGCTGGGCACGGGGTACGGTTACCTGATCAATGACTTCGCCGACCGCGAGCTGGACCGGTTACACGGGAAACGCAACGCTTTCCACGGGGTGAGCACGAGCGTGGCCGTTGCGGTGCTGGTATTGGTGCTGCTAGCGAGCGTTGTTGTGGGCTGGCCGTTCCTGCGCCAACCCTGGTTCGCCGCCATCTGGGGAGTGTGGGTGTGCGTGGCGACTTTCTATTCTATGCCCCCCCTGCGACTGAAAGAGCGCGGCGGGTGGGGGTTAGCGGCGACTGTAATCGCCCAGCAGACCCTGCCGGCGGCGCTGGTCTTCGCCGCCTTCGGACGATTGTCCACCTGGGGCGCGTTGGCCTTCGTGGTCTACGCTACCGTGCGGGGTCTATCCTCCGACGCAGGCCACCAGTGGCGGGACTGGGCGCGCGACTCGTCCACAGGTACGCGCACTTTCGCCGTGCGCCGGGGCTACGCGGCTATCTCCCGATTGTACGCACTCAGCCTGGAGGTGGAGAAGGTTTTACTGGGCGTAGTGCTGCTGGTAATGCTACGCAACCTGCCCGGCGTGCCCGTGCCCGGCCTGAGTCTGCGCATCGGCTTGGCCTGGCCGCTGGTCGTTTTTTATGTTCCCTTGTGGATGATCACTGCCGGCTGGGCCTGGAAAGGGATGCGGTGCGATAAGATGCCCGACCCTTACGACGAAAGCCTCCAGGGGCCGGAACGGGACTTGCTCCACCTGGTTCACCAGCCTTTTCCCGTGATATTCATCCCCCTTTACCTGGCAAGCTGGATGACGGTTTTCTACTGGCCGAATTTGCTCTTCATCGTAGCCATGGTGTTGCTCTACGGGCTGTATTCGCCGCGCCGGTGGGCTTCCTCGTGGCCATTGCGATTATTTTTCAGACAGGGCATCAGATGAGCATTTACCATCCCACAGGTGCAGAAATCGCCTCGTCAGAGGGCCGAAGTTGATACGGAATAGCACTTTGTTAGTGAAATATGGAATTCGCTTGACTTGTATCCACAGGCTGAAAAAACGATTGTGACACAAATGCACCAGGACAAGACGACAAACTGGACCAGAGATAACGTAGGCGAAGTGATACCCAGCGTGGTGACGCCCCTGAGTTGGTCCGTGTTGGAGCCACTGGGCAACGGGGCCTTTCGCTACTTCCTGCGCCACATGGGGGTACGACACTATCCCCAGGCAGGTCTGTTCGGCCTGTTCTACGGGCGGGTATATCTTAACCTGACTCGCTTTCAGGCACTGCTGCGCCGCTTCTACCCCAGCAAGGTTGGTGCAGGATTAAGCTCCTGGCAGCGATTGGGAGCAGCTTTCACCTTGCTAAAAACGGCGATAAGGGCGGTTTGGCTGCTGCTCACCTTACCCGGACAGGCACAGCGTTACATTGCCGAAGTACCCGGCCAGCGAAGGGCGAATGGGGAGAACGCGCTACCGTCGGCGGAGAACCTGCTGGCAGATGCGGCACGCTGGCGAGAGGTTTGCCAGCGGGGCATGAACGTGCATCTGTCCATCACTATCTTCGCCAACCTGCTGTATGAATTCCTGGATAAACTCGTGCAGCGCTGGCGCGGCGATACAGAAGTGACAACGGCGGACCTGGTGACCGGTCTGCCGGGGATGCGCAGCGCTGAGATGGGACGGACCCTGCGTGCGCTGGCGCAACGGGCGGCAGCGAACCCGGAAACGCGGCAGATTCTCTTGAGTTGTCCGCCGGAGGAGGTTCTGCTGCAATTGCGAGCCTGTCCTGCTGCGGAGTCACTTCTTGCCGGATTGGAGGCGTTTCTGTCCGAACACGGCCATTCCAGCCAGCAGGAATTTGAATTGATGGCTCCCCGCTGGCGCGACGATCCCACTCCGGTAGTGGGTATGCTCCAGAGCCAGGTGCACGCCGCCGACAACGTGGACGCGGACGAGCAGGCCGCAGTGCGGCAGCGAGCGACCCAGGCCATGCATGGTCGCCTGAGCAGGGGCCTGGAGCGGCTACTGCCCCTGCGCCAGGCTTTCTTTGCCCTGCTCCTGCGCTGGGCGCAAGAGTACAGCGTGCTACGCGAAAATATGAAATGCGCCTTCGTGCTGGCTTATGGTCATTTGCGAGAGGATTATCTGACCCTGGCCGCGCAACTGGTGAAAGCTGGACAGTTGGATGCGGCGAATGACATCTTCTTCCTGCGCGCAGAGGAATTGACCGCATTGGTAGACGGAAACCTGGACGTTTCGGCAGCGCGCGCTCTCATCGCCAGCCGTCGCCGGGAGCACGAGCTTCACTTGTCCACCGACGCGCCATCAGCCATCGAAGAATGCGGCGGCGAGCACCGCCGGCCGCAGGCTCCACAGACGGAGCAGCCCACCGGACGGGTGTTACCGGGATTAGCCGCCAGCCCCGGGCGCGTCACTGCCCGCGCACGGGTGATGTTCGATCCCTCAGAGGCCGCTTTATTGCAAAAAGGCGAAGTGCTCGTCGCCCCGGCCACCAACCCCGCCTGGAGCCCCCTCTTCCTCACCGCTGGCGCGCTGGTCACCGAAATCGGCGGACTGCTCTCTCACGGAGCCATCGTCGCCCGCGAGTACGGCCTGCCCGCCGTGCTCAACGTCAAAGATGCGACCAAAATCATCCGCACCGGCCAGTTGCTCACCGTGGATGGCTGGCAGGGTACCGTTTACATTGAGGATGGAACAGGATGAGTGGCTGGCTGTCCCGCTTTCCGGAAGATGCTTATCGTCAGCTCTACGATCCCGCTGCCGGGCCGCTGTGGTCTGCTGCCGCCAGATTGGGGCCGGAAGAGGATGGTGACCACTATCTCCCTGAGCGCGATTTTTTCGAATGGTGGTACTTCGACGCGGCTTTCACTAACGGTTACACGTTAGTTGCCATTTTGCACTCCTCGCTGTATAATGTGGCCGATCACAAACCCACCGTGGACCTGCGGGTCTACACACCCGATGGCCGCCGCTGGTTGGGCATTGGCCGCTTTGAGCGGGAGGTGCTAGCCAGTTCCAAGGAACGGTGTGGCCTGCGCATCGCGGACTGCCACACTCACGGGGATGGCTCGCACTACGGGTTGCGGCTACGACAAGGAGAAATCGAGGCCGAGCTGGAATTCCTGGGCAGCGTTCCGGGCTGGAAACCGGGCACTGGCTATCTGTTCCGCGATGAAGCCAGTGGACGTTTCTTCCGCTGGGTGGTACCCCTGCCTCGGGCGCAGGTCACCGGCTGGCTGCGGGTGGGCGAGGAGAGGCTGGCTGTCATCGGTGAAGGTTACCACGATCACAACTGGGGCGATGTTTACCTGCCCGCCGCCTTCTCCCGCTGGACGTGGGGACGGGTGCTGGCGGGCGAGTGGACGCTGATCTTCGGCGATGTCGTGGGACGAGGAACTGCGCCGGTCCACGTCACACCTTTCATGCTGGCCAGGGGCAATGAAATTCTGCTGGAAACCGATCGCATCCGGATCAAGGGCGAGAAGCCAGCGCGGGAACCGCGCACTGGCGCGGGCTACTTCCGCCACCTGCATCTGACTACAGCCGGGAGTCCGGCGCTGGAGTTGACCCTGACAGCCCGCCGGGCCATAGATGCCCTCGATTTTGCTGCCCCGTATCAGCCTCTAGTCGGCCATCACCGCCTGCGGAGAGCAGCCGAGACCGTTTTCTACCTGGCTCAGAAAACAACCCTCACCGGGCGACTGGCCGCCTGGCTGCTGGGCAAGGGCTCTTACCTGCGTTGGCAGGCCGATTATCGCCTTTCCCTGCCCGGTTACGAGACCGTGGAGACAGGTCAGGCGCTGTACGAGATCATGATTTTGTGATTTGGATACGCCCATCAAGACTTACATTGCAGAAATGGCACTTTCCCCTGGGACTGGATGTCTTTTGTCGGCCCCGACGGAGTCATTTCCCTTTACATCGGCTACGAGGCCCGAGTCCTGAGCCGGAATGTAACTCGTTGATCAAAACGGTACTCCTGTTAGCGGAGCGACCGTGCGGGGCCGTTGGAGTGGACTGGTTTCCGGCACGGTCAGTCGCAGTACAAACAGTAACGGTATTGCCACCTTTACCTCGAGTTGGACCTCCAAGCATGGCACGTTTACCTTCACCGTGGAAAACGTCTCGGCATCAGGATACACTTATGACCCCAGTGCCAACGTGGAGACCAGCGATTCAATTTCCTGGTAGGTTATGAGGAGTATGCCCAAAGCTCTTCTCTTCCCCAGTTACCTCGGCAGCGGCTTTGGACATGTCGGTCGCTGCCTGGCCCTGGCCGGCGAGCTTGCAGCGCAGGGCTGGGAGGTGGCTTTCGTCCTGGCCGGCCCGCACCTGGCGCGCGTGCGCCAGGCAGGCTACCCGGTTTACGAGCCTAAGAAACCTTTTCGCCCCCGCTCCGAGACGAAAGAAGGACCAGCTTTCACCATCTTCTCCGACATGAACTTCCAGCTCGTGCGCGATGGCTTCCGTAACCCGCGCGTGGTGCGGGCCACGGTCGAAGAAGGACTCCGTTTTGTGGAACATTTCAAACCTGATGTGCTGGTGGGTGATACCTGGCCGCTGACCAGTGTGTTAGGCCGCCGGGCCGGCCTGCCGGTGGTGCAGATCATCAAGTCAGTGGTGCATCCGGCCCAGCCCAACCTGATCTGGTGGGAGCCACCACCCCCTGGATTGCTCTCCCCTGATCCCCGCCCCGTTTTCAACCCGGTGTTACGACGCTGGAGATTACCGGAGATCAACCGCGCGGAGGATTTGCTCACCGGCGACTTGTTGCTGGTGCCCAGCATCCCCGAGCTGGATCCCCTGCCGCCGGACCTGCCCGATACTCACTACGTGGGAGCTCTCATCGCCAGCGCCGGCCCGTCCACCCAGGAGCCGCCCTGGTTCGCCACTCTGGACGCCTCACGTCCGCTGTTATACGTCACCATCGGCGGGGGGGCGGGACCGGTGGGCAGTCGTCGCTTCTTCGCCCTGGTGACCGAGGCCTTCGCTGATTCTGTCTGGCAGGTGATTGTTTCCACCGGCACCAGGTTCTCGCCCGCAGACTTACCCGTGCCGCCACCGAACGTCCGCTTTGAACCGTGGGTGCCGGGCCTGGCGGTCATCGCCCGCAGCGACGTGGTGATGTTTCATGGGGGTTACGGCACGACGATGGAATGCGTGCGCTGTGGCGTGCCTAGCGTCGTCGTCCCTTTTCACAGCGAACAGGAAAGCAACGGCCGCCGCCTGGAAGCCAGCGGCGCTGGTCTGGTGCTGCTGCCCAGTTCCATCCCCCCACGGGCAGTGCCCGGTCGCTGGGGGGGCGGAAAATTCGTCACCCTGGTCCGGCCTTTCAGCGATTTGACGGCCTCTCAGTTGCGCCAGGCCGTAGAGGAGGTATGGTCGCAAGCCAGCTATCGGCAGAACGCGGAACGCCTGCGGGACGAACTGGCTCGCTACGGTGGGCCGGGGCAGGCGGCGGAATTGATCATGACCTTGGTAACGTAACCATATAAGCAGGCTTATGAACTTTAAGAAAATAATCTGCTAGTCGGGACCCTGAGGAAACCGCGACCGAGGTCGCACCTGGAGGCCTTCGGTCGGGCGTTGGCCTGCGCCGACGCGGTACTGTGGCCGTCCGCGCAGGCGGACGGCTGGCACGAACGTGCCTCCGAGGGGCGATTTCAATCGCGGCAAGGCTAACAGATTAAATTTTTAAAATTCATCAGCCTGCCGCCCGGTATGCTCCTGGAGACAGGCAGCCGCTATACGGGGTTATGGCAAGATGAAGAATCGAATTCGCCAGGCTATTACACTTTTCACCTTGCTCAGTCTGATCCTGCCGTTAATGGTTCTCAATATCCAGGCCGCTCCGCCCTTCGACGACCTGACCCCGAACCAGTACTCATTTGCCGGGCGGCGGGGGACTACCTACACTGCTGCCTGGGACCCGTCTACCTACGAGATCACCATCTCCACTCCAGACGGGACCTTCCCCTGGGACTGGATTGGCTTTGTCAACTCCAATGGGGCGATAGCTATGGCCGGCCATCCCGACGTCGCCAGCACCTTCCGTTTTTCCGATCCCAGCAGTCTTTCTGGACTTGGCGTGGGGGATGTGATGCGCGTCAAAGCGTGGGATATTATCAGCCTGGCTCACCTCACCAAGATCGGCCTGGTCATCGGCTCCGGCCCATCCGCTCAGCGCGCTTATCTCTCTGAAGGCACCATCTCTCACTACGTGCTGGCCCCTCACTTCATCGGCTACCAGGTGTCCGTCTTGGGTCGCACTGTCACGGTGCGCCTTTCTCACCTGGCCCCGGATACGTTGCAGGCCGTGGGTGTGATCGAAGTCCAGGTGGACGATCCGACCAACGCTTATCTCGTGCTGGCCTCGGACCTCGAACCCCGCCAGGAATATCAACAGGCTATCGAGTACCGGAACAGCAGTAGCACTTACCTGTCCTACCAGGCCGCCGATCAGGCTATTCGTGGCTACAACAGCGACGGCACCGAGGTATTCTTCTACGCCAGTTCTCCTCTCTCGAGTTGGAGCGCCAATAATCTCTCCTTCACCAACTACCTGAACGCGGATGTTTTGGATGGGCGGGTGTTGGGGGGCCAGAGCGATGGTCGCTCCGCCCTCAAAGTCGCTGCCCAGCCAGTGCAATACTTTTACATCGGCAACGTCGTCCTTGGTTCGACCGAGCGGGCTAATCCCACCACGCTCATCAACGCGCTCCGCAACTCCCGCCTCTCCGCCTTGCACCAATTGCCCATTCTCGACGCCCCTGGCCTGCCGGCCTTCAAGTTCGTACTGACGCTCTCCAATCTCTTTGGCACCTACCTGATCAATCCTGACGCGCGCATCTATTACAGCGATAAGGCATTCCCCTACACACCCGATGTTCTGGGGCCGATCGTCAAGTTCTCTGAGCTGCTGCCTGATGCCTGGCTTGACGCTTTCCGTGATTATCTCGACTTTGTCGGCCAGATTCGCTATCAATCAGCCAGCGATGGGGTTTATTGGTGGAAAGCGGATGCCAGCGGCATGCTGCCCCTGCCAAGTTGGTACGGGCACAACATCCCGGACATCTTCTACCGTGATCGGTATAACGCGGTCACCTACCGCTTCCAGTACTCAGACCTCTATGCTACCGCCTTATATCTGACTGGCCTCGCCAACTACTATCGGGCCACAGCCGATCAGACCTTCGTCCAGTCACAGGAAAATGTTATTCGGGACACCGTGTCTGCCCTGCAGATTTTCGACACGGCCTATGGTACTGACGGCAATCTGTTCCCCCATCTTCTCATGCCCATGGGCGACCTGGCTCGCATTGAGGGCATCTATCCGGCGGAGAGCGGGTACACCGTCTACGCCTACGAAGATGCTGCCAGCCTCTATCGGGCCTTGGGCGACGATGCCAGCGCCACCAACCTGCTCGACAACTACGTCGCTCCCATGCGCGCCAGCTACGATGCCACCTTCTGGAGTAGCAACGCTGGCTTCCATTTGCCCCGGCGTGACAGCCGCAGCGAGTCTGGCTCGGGCACTTACTTCAATGATTTCTGGGCGCAGACGATGCTGCCCCCTCTGGAGGGGGACCTGGGCGACAGCCGGCTGTCCGCTCTCCTCGCCACTTTTATCAGAACCGAGTTCCATGACGCCGATCGCAACTATCGGTGGCTGAGCACCGATAGCGAGAACTATGAACCAGACTACCGATTCGTAGAAGGCTACGTGATGGAAGGGGGGTTCTTCAATGGCGTCCCCAACGTGATTGTGACTGTTCGAACTTTGGTATAGGGGACCAATAGGCACATTAACCCAGTCCT
>JANLFX010000081.1 GCA_024653325.1 Anaerolineae bacterium | reverse complement strand
ACCACTTACATGTCAAGTTTCTGAGTAGGGCACGAAGTGCCCAAAGCAATCTCCCGAATGGTAACGAGGAGATTGCTTGCCGCCCTTGTGGGCGGCTCGCAATGGCAGCCATCGGCTACTCGACTCTGCCACAAAACTGACATCCGGGATGTTGGGGTGGCGCTGCGGCATTGTTATCATTCTTGCAAGTCGCTCTTTTCTTCGCGGACAAGCGGCTGAATGGCCACCACCTGTCCTCCGCGCAGAAAGACCCGCGTCACGCGGGGCAGGATACTGGTCGTTACTTCGTAGTTGATGGTCTGCGCCCAGCGGGCCACTTCTTCGGCGGTAATTTCCGCTGCCCCCTGCCGTCCGAAGACTACCACCTCGTCGTCTTGGCGCACGCCTGGGATGTCGCTCACATCCACCACGAACTGGTCCATGCACACCCGGCCGACGATGGGTGCACGCTGGCCATGGATGAGCACCTGCCCCCTGTTGGAAAGGATGCGATGGTAACCGTCACCGTAGCCCACCGGCACCAGAGCGACCGGGGTCGGGCGGGTGGTGGTGTAGGTGCAGCCGTAGCTGATGCTGGAACCGGGTGGGAGGGTGCGCACGCGGGCCACCCGGCTTTTGAGGGCCATCGCCGGGCGCAGGGGAACGGCCGGCTCCACCTCGTCCGAGGGATGGAGGCCGTACAGGGCAATGCCGCAGCGCACCATGTCCAGGGCCATCTCCGGCAGGTCCAACGTGGTCGCGCTATTGGCCACGTGTTTCAGAGGGAAGAAGAAACCAGCCGCCTCCAGTTGGGCAACCACATTTATGTAGGTTTCGAACTGGCGACGGGTATAGGTTTTGTCCGCCGCGTCGGCGACGGCGAAATGGGTATACAATCCCTCTAGGAAAAGGCCCGGCAGGCGACTGAGGGCCTGCACAAAGTCCACCACCTCACCGGGCAGCAGTCCGAAGCGGCCCATGCCGGTGTCCACTTTGATGTGGATGGACACTGTTTTACCCATCTCCTGAGCGGCGGCAGAAAGGGCTGTCGCCTGCTCCCAGGTGTTCACCGTGGGGGTAAGGTCCCAGCGGATGATGCGGGCGGCCTCGGCGGGCAGGGTGTAACCCATGATCAGGATGGGTGCGGTGAGCCCGGCCTGGCGCAGTTCAACGCCTTCCAGGGTGCGGGCCACGGCCAGCCGGGTGGCTCCGCCTTCCAATGCTGCTCGCGCTACCGGCGCGGCGCCATGGCCGTAGGCGTTGGCTTTGACGGTGACCATCAGTTCGGCACGGCTTCCGGCGCGGGCTTTCAAGGCGGCTGCATTGTGGACGATGGCATCCAGGTCAATCTCCGCCCAGGTGATGGTGTCGTTCAGCAATACGGGTCTCCCTGATTTACACGGGTAGGGGCGATGCACGCGTCGCCTCTGTGGTCAGCCTCCCAGATATGCCCGACGCACATCTGGATTAGCCATCAATTCCTCAGATGTTCCCGACAGGACGATGTTGCCTGTCTCCAGCACGTATCCCCGTCCGGCCAGCTTGAGTGCCATGCGCGCGTTTTGCTCTACCAGCAAGATAGTGGTGCCTTGCCGGTTAATCTCCCGCAGAACCTCGAAAATCTCACGTACCAGGATGGGGGCCAGGCCCATAGAGGGTTCATCCAGCAGCATAAGGCGACCTTTGGTCATCAGGGCGCGTCCCACGGCCAGCATCTGCTGCTCGCCACCACTCAGCGTATCGCCAAGCTGGTGCTTGCGCTCCCCCAGGCGGGGAAAGATATCGTATACCCGCTCAAGATCTTTGCGGATCCCCTCTTTATCGTTACGGGCGTAAGCTGCCAGTCGCAGGTTTTCCTCGACGGTGAGGTTGCCGAAGATGCGTCGGCCTTCGGGCACGTGGGCAACGCCCATTCCCACGATTTTATGCGGCGGGCAGCGAAGCAAATCCTGCCCATCGTAAGTGATGCTTCCCCCGGCGGCGGGGATTAGGCCGGAGATGGTCATCAGCGTCGTGCTTTTGCCCGCCCCGTTTGCTCCAATAAGGGTGACGATCTCGCCCTCGTCCACGTCGAAGGAGATACCGTGCACTGCCTCGATGTTGCCGTACTTCACACGCAGGTCTTTCACGGAAAGCAGCATCAGAAGCCCTCCTCCCCCAGGTAAGCTTTCAGCACGCGGGGATTGGTTTGAATCTCGGTGGGAGTGCCTTCGGCGATGGTTTCCCCGAAGTCAATGACCTTGATCCGCTCGCAGATGCCCATAATCACCCGCATCTGGTGCTCGATGATCCAGATGGTCAGATCGAATTCCCGACGGATCCATTGGATCAGCTTCAGCAGGGCGTCAATCTCGCCGGGGTTCATCCCCGCTGCTGGCTCGTCCAACAAGAGAAGCCGGGGTTTGGTGGCCAGGGCACGCACGATTTCCACCTCTCGCTGCTGACCGTAGGGCAGATTGGCCACCACTTCGTTGGCGAGATGGCGCAGATTGAAGACCTCGAGCAATTCCAGCGACCGTTTCTCGATCTCTTTCTCCTCCTCGCGATAGCGTTTGGTGTGCAGAATCGAATCCACCACCCCATACTTGATCTGGGCGAACTGGGCAATGCGGATGTTATCCAGTACGCTGAGGTTGTTCCACAGGCGGATGGTCTGGAAAGTGCGGCCAATGCCTTTGGCAGTGATCTGATGGGGGCGTAAACCGATCAGGTTATGGCCGTTGAATCTGATGTCGCCCTGCGTGGGCCGGTAGGCCCCGGTAATCAGGTTGAAGATGGTCGTTTTGCCAGCCCCGTTAGGGCCAATTAACCCGATAAGCTCCCCTTTCTCCAAATCGAGATTGAAGTCGTGGACGGCCCGCAGGCCGCCGAAGAAGTGGGTTAAGTGGTTAATCTGCAGCAGGGGCATAACCTTTGACCTCCTTTACTGGCCGGCGCAGGCCCAGTCGTTCCAGTGAGACGAAATCGGTCAGCTCCTTGCCGCCCATAATCCCCTCGCGGCGGAACATCATCAGCAGGATGAGCAGTAGCCAGATGAGCACTTTTTTCCATACCTCCAGCGGCCGCAGTGCTTCCATCGCCAGGGTGAAAATGCCGGCGCTCAGCACCGAGCCGCTGATCGAACCCATTCCACCCAGGTAGACCATCACCAGCGATTCGGTGGATTTGAAAATGGTGAACGTGCCGGGGTTGATGTAACCCAGTACGTGGGCGAAGAGCCCGCCGGCGATTCCGGCGAAGAAGGAGGAGATAGTGAAGGCCAGGATTTTGGTGTGCCTGGTGTTCACGCTCATCAATTCGGCAGCAATCTCGTCCTCACGGATGGCCACTACCCCCTTGCCTTTGGTGGACGAGACGAAGTTGTGAATCACCACCAGGGTAACCAGCACGCCGATGAACGTCCAGATGAGCAGCCACGGGACATTGAGGACACTTTCCATGGTCCTGAGCACGCCCTTCATGCCCATGAACCCGCGCGGCCCGCCGATTTTCTCGATGTTCTCGATGGCGCTTTTGATGATGAAGTTCACCGAGATGGTGACGATGGCCAGATAGTCACCGCGCGTTTTGAACGAGGGGAAAGCCACCAGCAGGCCCATGATCGCGGCGGCAATCCCCCCCACTACCAGAATCAAGGGGAACAGAATAACGGACCATCCTGCCCTCAACACCGGTGCTCCGAAAACGTCATCCTGGGTAAAGAGCCACACGGTCAGGACGGAGGATACATAAGCCCCCACAGCCATGAATCCGGCATGTCCGCAGGAGAACTCCCCCATGTAACCATTGATCAGGTTCAGGCTGGTGGTCATGATGATGTTCACCCCGATGTACATCACCACCAGCAGGCGGTATTCTACCAGCCCGCCCCAGGTCCACAGGCTGAGGAATAAAGTGACCATGTGAATGAATCCGGTGAGCCACTCTGGCAGTGTGGACACAAACCAGCGGACGGGTCTGGACAGCAGCCCGGCCACGATGAACACCGGCAAGATGTAAATCAATACATCGTACACCAGGGCCAGGACAAAGTAGATGAAAACTGACGGTAAGGATAACAACACTCCGCCCAGACCTTTATCCAAAACCAGACGGCTGAGGGAGTCGGTGATGCCGAAGAAGGCCGGCACTCCCCCCAGGCCAATGAGCAGGCCAAGGGTCTTACCCAGGATGCTTTCTATTCCGGTCGCCGCCAGGAACCCGAGGAGATAAGCCAACAAAGGAATGCGGCCCAGAAATTCTCTTATTCTGCGTGGTAATTGTGCCATGGTCTTGATCCTTCCTGAACTACACCTTCTGCCGGGTAGCTACACCGAAGATACCGGTGGGCTTGACGACGAGGATGATCAACAACAGGGCATAGGCTACCAGGTCCCGATAAGTGGAGGAGAGGAATGATAGCGCCGGGAACTGTCCCAGAGCCACCACGAAAATCTGCACAAAGCCCAGGATAAACCCGCCTACCATCGCTCCCCGGATGTCGCCGATGCCGCCCACGACGGCGGCGATGAAGGCCTGCCATCCCACCAGCAGGCCCATATACGGCTCAATAACCGGGTATTGAGTGGCGTACATCACCCCTGCTGCTGCAGCCAATGAGGGACCCAGGATGAAAGTGATGGCAATGATTCTATCCATGGGTACACCCATCAAAGGCACGGCGAACTTGTCATAGGAGATGGCGCGCATAGCCATACCTGCTTTCGTCCGGCGCACAATTACCTGCAAGATAATCATCAGCAGGAGCGAGATCACGATAATCAGCACCTTGAGCCAGGTGAAACTCAGGTACTCACCCATGATGTTGATCTCCACCGACTGCATCCATGTTTCCGGCAGTAGGGGGGGCAGGTTGCGTCGGCTGGCTCCAAAAGCGCCCAGGGCAATGTGTTCCAGCAGCAGGCCTACCCCCAGAGCGGTGACCACGACGGAGAGGCGGGGGGCGGTGCGCAGCGGCCGGTAAGCCACTCGCTCGATGCCTACCCCCAGCAAGGCAGTGAGGATCATGGAGAACAACAGGGTGAGGATGAATCCCCAGGGCCATCCTATGCCCACTCCGACTAACAAAGTGGCTACGAAGTAACCGATGAAGGCCCCGGCCATGAAGATGTCGCCGTGGGCGAAATTGATCAGCCGGAGCACGCCGTACACCAGAGTGTAGCCCAGGGCAATCAGGGCGTAGATGCTACCCAACTGAACAGCGTTCAATAGCTGTTGAAAGAAAAAGGCCAGTGTCACTTAACCAACCTCCTACCAGACTTCCGAAGTCTGCAACGACAAGCCAGGGGACAGGGATTCTCCCTGACCCCTGGCAACATTTCACCTGGCGCAGGTTATTCCATGCCCTCTGGGCAGGCTGACTTATAGAATTCGAACTCGCCAGCGTCGTTGATCTTGACAATGACCGCGCACTTGATGGGATCGCCCTCCTCGGTGAAGGTCATCCTACCGGTGATACCCTCGAAGTTTTTGATTTTCGCCAGGGCGTCACAGACGCACTTGCGGTCGGTTTTCAGATCACCGGTGAGCTTGCCGCAGTCCTGGATGGCCTTGAAGGCAATGTACATCGTGTCGTAGGTCAGCGCGCCGACGTCATCGGGCACGTATCCGTACTTCGCGTTGTACTTGTCAATAAACTCCTTGGTCTTACCCTTGGCACCAGCGGCGGCGTAGTGGGTGCTGAAGAAGGATCCCTTGCAGGCATCGCCGCAGAGCTTCATCAGCTCTGCCGAGCCCCAGCTATCGGAACCCAAGATGGGGCAGGTAATGCCTAGCTCGCGGGCCTGCTTGACGATGAGGGGTACTTCGTCGTAGTACTGGGGAGTGAAGAGGACATCCGGTTCGGCGGCTTTGATCTTGGTGAGCTGGGCGCTGAAGTCCTTGTCTTTGGTGGTGAAGGTCTCGAAGGCCACTACCTGGCCACCCATAGCCTCGAAAGCTTTCTTGAACTCCTCGGCCAGACCCTTCGGGTAGTCGCTGGCCACGTCGTAGAGCACGGCCGCTTTCTTGGCGCCCAGTTCATCCATGGCGAATTTGGCGTCCACCGGCCCCTGGAAGGGGTCAAGGAAGCAACCCCGGAAGACCCACGGCCGGTCCAGGGTGGTGCGGGGGTTGGTGGACCAGGGGCTGATCATCGGGCACTCGTTGTCGTTGGCTACCTGGCCGGCGGGGATGGCCTGTTTGCTGGCCTGGGCACCGATCATGATCAACACGTTGTCCTGGGTGATCAGTTTGGTGGCGGCAGCCGTTGCCCCTTCAGCCGTGGACTCGTTGTCCTCGATGATAATTTTCACCGGGTACTTTTTGCCTCCCACCTCCAATCCGCCAGCACTGTTAATCTCCTCCACGGCGATTTCGGCGGCATACTTGGTACCCTCGCCTACTTTGGGGATGTCCCCGGTCATCTCGGCGTTGATGCCAATCAGAATCTCCGACGGGCCTTTGGCAGTGGGGCAGGCGGTCAGTACCAGGGCAGCCGCACTCAGCACCACTATCAAGGGTAAAGCTTTCTTAAACATGTGCTCCTCCTTTGTGTGTAGCTAACGAGACGCGACAAAACCATTGTAAAATGTCAAAGTTGCTCGTGCTCACCCCCTTTCTGCTCCTTGAAAAAAGCTTCCTGTTTTGCCAGACTAAAAAATCTTCGCCAGTGAACTCTGTTCCTGGAGTTGGATAACCCGAATTGGTCACGTTAGCAGATGATCGGAGTGGAAGCAACTAAAATGGCGGCGTCCACAGGGGGATGTGGCTGCTATATTAAGGGGCAATGCGATGGGAAGCAGACATCGCCATTGATGAGATTCGCTTGATTGAGGGAAAAATCTATCAGCACCAATGGAGATAAGCCATTGGATTCATTATGTAATCAATTATATCTTATCGAGTAAGATTTGTCAAAAGTAAGGTAGGGCAGGGGTGTATTTCACTTTGGGGGCAAGTTGCTGCTGTGCCCTGGCCTCCGTAGGGCAGGTTTAAGCCTGTTTTACGGCTTTCGCCAGGAGGGCGACGAGTTCGTCCATCTGGTCCTCGGTGATGACGAAAGGCGGCGCGATCATCACGTGGTCGCCGGCCACGCCGTCCACGCTGCCATGGCCGGGGTAGAGGATCAGCCCCTGCTCAAAAGCTGTGTCAGCTATCCGTTGGGCGAAGTGACGTTCCGGCGGAAAAGGCGTTTTCGTCGCCCGGTCGGCCACGAACTCCACTCCCCACATCAGTCCGATGCCCCGTATGTCGCCGACGCAGGGCAGCTCCCCCAACCCGCTTTGCAGCTTGGCGCCGAGTAATTCCCCTTTTCGGGCTACCGCTGTGATCAGTTCATGTTTTTGCAGGTAATGCAGGGTGGCCAGGCCGACGGCAGCTCCCACTGCGTGGTGGGAGAAAGTACCCCCATGGATGAAATCTCCTTGGGCCATGATTGCTTCCACCCATTCCCCGCGCACGGCTGTGATGGAAAGCGGAAAATAGCCACCCGTGGTTCCCTTACCCATAGTGATTACATCTGGCACCACGTCCCAATGCTCGATGGCAAACCAGCGGCCTGTGCGCCCGAATCCGGTCATTACTTCGTCGGCGATTAGCAGTAGGCCATACTTATCACAAATCCGCCGTATCCGGGGCCAGTATTCCGGCGGCGGCATAACCGCGCCCAGCGTCGCCCCACCAACGGGCTCGGCGATGAAAGCGGCCACGTTCCCGGCCCCCACTCGCCTGATCTCTATCTCCAGAGCTTCGGCACAACGGAGTTCGCACATAGGGTGGGTCAGGCCAAATGGACAGCGATAGCAGTAAGGTGGCGGGATGTGCGGCATGTCGCGCAGCAACGGCATGAAGACGTTGCGCATCGCCGGCTTGCCGGTCACGGCTAGGGCGCCCAGTGTGGTACCGTGGTAGCTGCCCCACCGGCCGATGACCAGGTGCCGTTCCGCTTCGCCGCGCACCAATTGTGCCTGCCGGGCCAGTTTGACGGCCGTTTCCACCGCCTCGGAACCACTGCACAGGAAATAGAACTGGGCATCGGACAGGGGTACTATCTCGGCCAGGGCCTGGGCGTAGGTTTCCAACGGCTGGCTGGTGAACATCGTGGGATGGATGTAGGCGACTCTGGCGGCCTGATCGGCCATGGCTTCCACTACCTCGCGCACCCCGTGGCCGATGTTGGCCACGATGGCCCCGCCCGAGGCATCCAGATAGCGGTGGCCCTCGGCGTCGTACAAATATACGCCCTCGCCCCGCTCGATCATTGGGTGCGGATATTTGGGCCGCCGGTAGAATACGTGGCCGAAAGGGTGTTGGTATCGGTTCATCGTTTCACCACCAGGCTCATGCCCAGGCCGCCACTGATGCACAGAGTGGCCAGGCCCAGCTCCTTACCGTAGCGCCGCATGGCATGAAGCAGGGTGACGACGATACGTGCCCCCGAGCAGCCAGTGGGATGGCCCAGGGCTACTGCACCACCGTGCACGTTGCGCACATCGGTGTCCCAGGCCAGTTCTCGCTCCACAATCAGCACCTGTGCGGCAAAAGCCTCGTTCAACTCGATCAGGTCCAGGTCGGCCAGGCTGAGCCCGGTCCTTTCCAGGACCTTGCGGGTGGCCGGTACCGGCCCCAGTCCCATGCGTGCCGGATGGACGCCGGCGCTGGCGAAGCCTACAATGCGGGCCAGGGGTTCAATGCCCAGGGATTGGGCTTTGTCGGCGTGCATCAGCACCAGGGCCGCCGCGCCGTCGGTAATACCGCTGGCGTTTCCGGCGGTGATGGTGCCCCCCTCTTCTTCCTTGCGGAACACCGTTGGCAGGCGAGCCAGCTTCTCCAGGCTGGTATCGGGCCGGGGCCGTTCGTCCCGGTCAACGATTGTCACCTGGCCTTTGCGTCCCTTGACTTCTACCGGCACTACCTCTTCAGCAAAGGCGCCCGCTTCCCAGGCAGCCACTGCCCGGCGATGGCTTTCCAGGGCGTAGGCGTCTTGTTCCTGACGGGTGATGCCATATTCCTCGGCCAGGCGGTCCACCGTTTCCCCCATGACCATGTTGCACAATGGGCACAGGTAGCCGTCCCGGTAGTTAGCGTCCACCAGGGTATCGTCGCCCAGGCGGTACCCCCAACGGGCTTTCATCAGCAGATAGGGGATCTGCGACATCTGTTCAACGCCACCGGCCAGGACGATGTCATTTTCACCCAGCATGATTGATTGGGCTGCCAGGGTGATGGCTTTCATGCCGGAGCCACAGGCCTTGTTGATTGTGTAGGCCGGTTTTTCCTGGGGTATGCCACTGCGCCAGCCGATTTGGCGGGCGATGTTGGGTCCGATACCGGCCTGTCGTGCACAGCCGAACACCGTTTCGTCAATCTGATCTGGGGCAAGACCGGCGCGGTGGATGGCCTCGCGGGCGACGATTTCGCCCAATTCAGCCGCCGATACATCCATCAGGCCACCGCCGAAATTGCCAATAGGGGTGCGTACTGCGGAAACGATCACGACTTCGGGTATCATCTATGCCTCCTATTGTAGGACAACTCCCTAACCCGGACCAGCCGGAACCAAACAGGCAAACCACAAAAGACACAAAGGGCACGAAGGAGACCGCGGCTTGTACCTTTATGTCCTTGGTGTCCTTCGTGGTTCATTTTCTTGCCCAAAAAGCACGAATTTCATCGGTAAGGTATTGAGAGTTGTCGGTGGTAGTAACATAGTAAGTGATGGGGTATCCTTCATGGTTTGATTTGACCTCACCCCTTCCCCCAACCCCCTTCCCCTCTCCGCTGCGGAGAGGGGAAAGGGGCCAGGGGGTAGGGGTGAGGTCCGCGCGACCTTGCCCTTCCCAAAGGTGGATCGCCGAGTATCATCTGGCTATATCACTTACAATGTAACCATTACCAGTTGTCCTACTACAGATACATTCCGCCAGGATCCAATTCCTCCCGGATGATGCGCAATTCCTCATCCGTCGGCGGTTCGGTGATTTGCAGTTCTGCCGCGATTTTCAGGGGCCAGCTCACCTCGGCCTGTACCTCCTCGACGGTCACCCCAGGGTGAATGGAAAACAGGACCATCTCGCCGGTTTCCTGGTCGAAATGAAAGATGGCCTTGTCGGTGACCACCAGTTGCGGCCCCGTTCCAGGCATATCCCACGCTGCCCGCTCACCGGGTTGGCCGCTCAAGTGGCCGGGACTGGTGCAAAAGTGAAGCTGTTCGACGAAGGTGCGCCTGGCCAGATGGGTGATGATGAAAACTTTTTTAGCATGAATGGCGATCTCACAGGCCCCGCCACTGCCCGGCAGACGTACTTTGGGCCGCTGGTAATCACCGATAACGGTAGTGTTAATATTGCCGAAGCGGTCTATCTGGGCCACGCCCAGGAAAGCTACCTCGATCCGCCCACCCTGCAGGTAGTACATAAACAGGTCGGGCATTGGGCAGGCCAGAGTCGCTCTGCTGATCAGCGTCGGGTCGCCAATGGATAGGGGCAGGCGTGCCGGGCGCGCGCCAAAAACGCCGGATTCATAGACCAGTTCCAGGTCGGGGGCTACAGTGCGCTGGGCCAGGTTGCAGGCGATATTGGGCAATCCAACGCCGACGAAGACGACCCGCTCCCCGGCCAATGCCCGGGCCGAGGAGGTAATCATGATCTCGGAAGGAGTGTAGTTAGTCATGTTTTTTCCCTTCGTGTCCTTTGAGTCCTTCGTGGTTATCCATACACACCATAATTGACTGGCTGGGACCACGCTTCGCCGGGAGCCAGGCGTTTCCAAATGCCGGGTTCCCGCTTTTCCAGCTTGGCCAGGTATCCGCTCCAATCGTCTACCCCGTAGACCCATTCGTCCAGCCAGGCCAGGGTAGTCGCCTCTTCCCGCGAGATTTGATCCCATTCCAGGTAGAACCGGTTGTCGCGGTCGTAGTAGCCTTGAGCATACGAAGGATGCGCACCATAGGGTTGGTGTACCACCGCATCCACGATCAGACCGGGAATGACGGTGCGATTGGGGTCAGAACGGATGATGTCTTCGTCCACGATTTCTTCCACGACGACGATCACCTGCCTGGCGGCAAAGGCCGCTTCTTTCTGCACCCCCAACAGACCCCACATCTGCGTGTTGCCACTGGCATCGGCCCGCTGAGCGTGGATGATGGTCACGTCTGGATTGAGCGGCGGCACAACGGCAACCTGACCGTTGCCATAGGGGCTGTCCACAAATTGGATGCGGGGGTTCACTTTGGGCTGGTCAGTGCCCATGTAGCTGCGCAGAGGGAAAAACGGCAACCGGGCTGCTCCGGACATGTAGCGAGCCACCATCCCGAAATGGGAGTACTCCTCGATCTCCAGGGGTCGCGGAATCCCCTTTTCCACTGCCCGGCGGATGCAGTGGAGGGGGCCGACACCGGGGTTGCCCAGGTAACTGAAAACCAGCTTACGCGCGCAGCCAGCAGCGATCATCTGATCATAGATCAGATCAGGAGTCATGCGGCACAGGATCAGGTCCCGACGCCCCTGGCGTATAATCTCGTGGGCGGCGGCAAAGCAAATAAAGGCAGTAAAGCCTTCGATGGCAATCGTGTCCCCATCATGGACATATCTGGCAATAGCCTCGCGCATGGTGGCAATTTTCATAACCGTTTCCTTTCTGAAAAGCGTGTTTCTCATCTGTGTTGGTACACCACCCGCCCGTCGAAGATGGTCATCACTACCTGTGCCTGGGCGATCTCCATAGGCTCGATGGAAAAGATGTCGCGGTCAAGGATAACGAGGTCCGCCAGCTTTCCGGGGGTGATGCTGCCCAGTTGGCTCTGTTGTCCGCTGGCTATGGCCGGACCCATGGTGAAGCTCCATACCGCCTCGGCCACGGTCAGCCGTTGCGCCGGATACCAGCCTCCTGGTGGTGTGCCATCTCGCCGCTGGCGGGTGACGGCGGCGTGGATGCCCAGCAACGGGTTGGGATCAGCTACGGGACAATCGGATCCAAAGGCCAGAGTGACTCCTGCCTCCAGTATGTCCCTGAAAGGATAGGCAAAGCGGCCCCGCGGACCCACTGATCGCTCGATCATCGGAATGTCGTCCAGCACGTGAATGGGCTGTACTGAAGCCACAATGCCTAGCCTCCCCAGCCGGGTCACGTCTTCTGGCCGGATCATCTGTACATGCTCAATGCGATGAGGGGCTACCGGGGGTGCGCCAGACCCTCCCGCAGGTTCAAAACCTGCGGGAGGGTGCAACTGTTCAAATACGTTCAGCAACTCCCGGTTCGCCCGGTCGCCAATGGCATGGATAGCCACGGCTATGCCTGCTCTGTGGGCGCGGTGCAATTTCTTGGCTATCTCGTCCATCGGGGTGAGCGGCATGCCACAGTGGCCTGTGTCTTCGTATGGTTCCAGCATCCACGCCGTGCGCGCGCCCTGGCTTCCATCCGAAAATAGTTTGGCGTGCCCCACGCGCAGGTAATTGTCACCCAGGCCGGTGCGCAGGCCCAGGGCGATGGCTTCGTCCAGTCGCTCGCCGGGGATGTGCATCCATAGCCGTAGGGCCAGTTCACCCGCTGCCTGCAAACGCTGGTAGGCACGGAAGGCGGGTGGCCCGTCAGCACCACCCATGATACGGTAGTCGTGGACGCCGGTCAAGCCCAGGCTGTGTAGAAAGGCAAAGCCGTCGCGTAAAGCCTCGACCGTCTCATCCTCGGAGGGAGGGGGGATGACGGCCCGCACCAGGTTGATGGCCAGTTCGCGCAATACCCCTGTTGGTTGCCCAGAGGTGTCTCGGTCAATGACGCCGGCGGGAGGATCAGGGGTATCGCTGGTAATGCCTGCTTTCTGGAGGGCCTGGGAATTCACCACCGCCAGGTGCATGTCGCTGCGCCATAGGATGATGGGATGCGCCGGAGCGATGTCGTCCAGGTCAGCGCGGGTAGGGATACGCTGCTCAGGCCAGCGTGTTTCATTCCAACCCTGGCCCAAAACCCAATGACCAGGTGGTGTCTCGCTAACTTTCTGGGCCACCCGCTGGCGCAGGTCGGATAGGGATGAGGTGTTCGCCAGGGGCAATCTCCGCCGCTCCAACGCCCAGTCATAGTAGTGAAAATGGGCGTCGGTCAGGCCGGGCAGCACCAGGCGATGTTCCAGATCAATCACCTGGGCGTCGGGGCTGGCCAGAGCACGGATTTCATCGTCGCTGCCTACGGTCCAAAAACGGCCAGCGCGGATAGCCACGGCTGTGGCGCGAGGGCAGGATGGATCTTGGGTATGCAAGTGGCCGTTGAGTAGAAGCAGGTCAGACATGTGCTTTGCCCTTGTAGGACAAGCTGAAGGGTAGCGCCCCACTTAGCCGTGGACGATTCAATTTCGGGGATGGTTCATCATTCTGGCGGAAATAGGTTTACACTTTTGAAGCCCTGAAAAAATTCTCAAGAGAAAATAGCCCCGCCTTGTGCCCAGATTCAGTGGGTAAATCAGCCCCCACTGTTTTTCCGTTCGTTTTTTGGCTTGGGCGACTTCTCTGTCAACGAATATCCAACGAATAAACGAATAGACCGCGATGCTGACCATTCGTTTATTCGTTCCACCATTTGTTGACAGTATATTGCCCGACTAAAGTGTCAAACCATTCTGAATCATCCCCAATTTCGCCACAAAAACACACAGATTTTCACAGAGAGTCTAATTTTCTGTGCAGTTCTGTGTGGTTCTGTGGCAGAAAAAGCACCTCCACGATTAAATGTGGAGCTACCAGCTAAAGCTTGTCCTACAATAAACCACGAAGGACGCGAAGGAACACAAAGGCTTCGTGTTTTTTATGTTCTTTGTAGCAAAAAGTTGCAATGACGGCTACAATATACCACAGAAACCAGTTTTCTTCAAGAAAACGGGTTTCGGATTCTGTTAAGTTATATTGACATCTTGCCAGGGGTGGGGTAGAATAGGGAAAGGAGAAATCTCCCTGGCGCTTTTTGCTGGTAAGGGCACCACGGACACAAAAGTAAAGGGCGTGGTATCGTTCGTGCTCTTTGTGTTCTTCGTGGTTTGACTTCTTGGCTCCGGCCGGTTCGGGTTAGGGTAGGAGGAATGGGATGACTACGGTGGAGATCATCGCTATCGGCAATGAGATATTGATTGGGGACGTGCTGGATACCAACACTCATTGGCTGTGCCAGCAAATCACCGGCCTGGGAGGCCATGTCGTGCGGGCCACTTTAGTCCGCGATGAGGTGCCGGTCATCGCCGAGGTGCTGCGCCAGGCTGTGGCGCGAAGTACAGATGTGGTGTTTACCACTGGCGGGTTAGGGCCCACCGCCGATGACATGACCTTACAGGCCGTGGCCCAGGCTGCCGGGGTGCCGCTGGAGGAACATGCTGAAGCCTTGCGTCTGGTGCAGGAGAAGTATAAAGAGCTGGCTGCTCAGGGCTATGTGGCCCAGGCAGACCTCACCCCGGAGCGGCGTAAGATGGCTGTTTTGCCGCGCGGGGCACAAGCTTTACACAATCCGGCAGGGGCTGCCCCAGGAGTTTTGCTCAACATCGCGGAGACTATGGTTATTGTTCTGCCCGGGGTGCCGACGGAGATGAAAGGTATTTTCACCACCTCGCTGCAACCCGTGCTCCAGGCCATGTTCGGGGAGAGCGTGTTTGTAGAGCGGGTGGTGCTCGTGGAGTGCGGTGATGAATCAGTGCTGGCTCCTCTGGTGAACCGGGTCGCCGCTGCCCATCCGGAAGTGTACGTCAAATCGCGAGCCAAGGCCTACGGGCCGAATGTGCGGTTAAAGGTGACTTTTTCACTGGCCGGGCGGGAACGGGCAAAAGTGGAGGAGGCAGTCGAGCGGGCGGTGGCTGATCTGCGGGTGGCGCTGGACGAGGCACGGATTGCCATTGTCTCGGTGGATGCGTAATGCGGCATTCATGCCGATGCGTAACGCGGCATTCATGCCGCCCTCAAAGAGCGATAAATGTTGCACGTTGCTGGTCATGGTCAGGAGACCGCGGCTTTTACGCTCTCAGAGCTTCCGTAATGGCGGCTATGTGCGCTGGCGAGCTTCCACAGCAAGCGCCGATAACCTGGGCGCCCAATTTCAGGAAATGGCGTGCATGGGTGGCCATGTCCTCTGGCCTCATGTCAAAAACGGTCCTGCCATTCTCCAGACGTGGTAGTCCGGCATTGGGCTTGGCGATGAGCACTGCATCTGCAAAGGCGTTACGCATTTCGGTCAAGACGGGTATCATTACTTCCACGCCCTCGCCACAGTTCCCGCCAATAGCAGTCAATCCCAGGGGCCAGAGTGTCTCAATAGCCTGGGTGGGTGTCGTGCCCATCATCGTCCGCCCCCTGCGACCAAAGCTTAGAGAACAGAAAATGGGCAGGTCTGTGACTCGCTTTGTCCCCTTGATGGCGGCTTTGGCTTCATTCAAATCGCTCATCGTCTCGATCCAAATCAGATCAACCCCGCCCTCGGCCAGGAATCGAGCCTGTTGAGCAAAGACGTCCACCGCAACCTCGTAACTTAACGATCCATAAGGGGCCATCAATTCGCCGGTGGGGCCTATGTCCCCGGCGACGTAAGTCCGACCATCCGCTTCTTCTTTGGCCAGGAGAACCGCTGCCCGGTTCAATTCCTCGATGCGCTTCCCTAACCCGCCTGCACGATTCAGCCTGATCCGGTTGCCACCGAAGGTGTTGGTGAGAATCACTTGAGATCCGGCGTCCAGGTAAGCCCGATGAAGAGATCGAATGGCCTCCGGCTTTTCGACGTTCCACAACTCTGGCGCTGTAGATGGCTGCAATCCCATGGATTGCAATACCGTGCCTGTAGCACCGTCTGCGATGATGAAGTTGCCCTCACGAAGATATTGCCGCAAGTCTTGCATATGTCCTGCTCTGGGTTTATAGTGGTTTTTGCTCTGGGGCTATTTGCTCGCTCAGTTCCCTTTCTTCTTTGCGGGTTGCCTGCCAGACGTGGATCATGCGCTGCAAGGCGGTGAGATTAGTGAGGATAGCCATGATCCACAGGGCGATGAGCACCTGATTGAGCAACAGACCCGCTGTCAGCACAATAACTCGCTCCATGCGGGTGAGAATGCCCACTTTGCAGCTTAATCCCAGCCCCTCGGCCCTGGCCCGGGTGTAGCTGACCATTTGCGAGCCGACGATGGTAGCGTAGATAAGCAGTATTTCCTGCCTTGCTCCCAGGCGGGTGTACCACACCAGCAATCCCAGGAAGATCACCGCTTCTGAGAAGCGATCCATCGTCGAATCGAGGAAAGCGCCAAAACGGCTGGTACGGCCCACGATGCGGGCCAACGTCCCGTCCAGGGCATCGAATATGGCAGCCAGGATGATGCACACTCCTCCCCAGCGGATATGTCCCAGGGCAAGGACAATGCCTACGCCAATGTTGAGCACAAATCCGCTAACGGTGACCACGTTGGGTGGGATGCCCAGCCGAGCCAATGCGCGGGCCATGGGTTCGACGATGTATCGTCCCCATTTGCGGGCGTAATCGGTCAGAGTGGGAGGAGTAGCAGAAGTATTGCTGTTCGATTCTGCCGGTTTCTCGACCATAGAATTTCCTCTTTCATGAAAACAATCTCGAAAGCAGGAGGTTGTTTCTGCTCTCCGATTCAGCCTCATTGTGCGCCAGCTTTCTCTTGCGCACTTCCTCATAAAAGTGTAGCACCCGTCTGGATACCTTGTCCCAGGAATAGGCGGCAGCGCGGATTTGTCCCTTGTAGCCCATCTGGCGGCGGCGATCCGGGTCTTGCAGCAGACTGATCAGAGCCTGAGCCAAAGCCTGCTCGTTTTCCGGTTCGACCAACAGACCTTCTTCCCCGTGGTGCAAAACTTCGCGGTAACCGGTGATGTCTGAAGCGACAATGGGTACGCCGGAGGCCATGGCTTCTAACAGGACGATGCCGAAGCTTTCAAATCCGGTCGAGGGGGCGCAGAACACGTCGCAGCTCCGGTAGTAATGGGGCAACTCCTCCTCCGAAACCGGGCCCACGAAACGGACGCCATGCACGTTGTGGCGGCGTGCCCAAATCACATAAGGCTCTTTATCCTCGTGACTGTATGCTCCCACCACGATCAGGCGTGCATTGGGGATGGCCTGGCGCACATAGGGGAAGGCGTGGAGCAGGTATTTGAATCCCTTGCGTGGTTCCAGACGGCCGACGAAAAGAATAGTGGGTTGATCCTCGTTTCGCCAGGGCAGGGGTGTGACGTGTGGCCCGAACTGTCGCAGATCAATCCCATTGGGGATGACCACGTACTCGCCGGGGTAGTAACTGTTCACGTAATTCCGCGCTGCTTCCGAGACAGCAATCCGCCCGTCTAGTCGCCGGAAACAGCGCTCCAGAATGGGTTTGCCATAATCGTAGCCAGGATTAGACTCCCGGTAGGCGTGGAAGGTGCCGATAATAGCGGATTGAGGAGTGACCGGGGCGTGCCGGAGCACGGTCAGCGGCAGAACTGGGGTCATCGGCTCGTGCAGGTGGATGATGTCGAACTCCTCGTGAATCAGGATTTTTTTGATGCGGCGGTAGACTCGTGGTGAGAGGGTGATGCGCGCCACGGTACCAGATATGGGGAGCGGGATGACCGAGCTGGTGATTTTAATCACGTGGGCGGGCACCTCGGCGTTCTCATCGGAGCAGGCGGCGATGATCTTTGCGTCGTGACCCATGCTGCGAAAGTGAATGGCCAGATGTGAGATGTGTTTGTTGACGCCGCCTGGGTAAAAGTAATCATATGGGGAAACCAGGGCAATCTTCATTGACCAACCTTTCTCCATATTGAGTAAGTAAGCACCCATTGCTCAGGGTGGCTGGCAATGTGGCGTTCCATAATGGATACGACTTTTGCTACTCCAATGCGCACATCTTGTTCATGATCCCCTGTCTTCTCCAGATACAGGGGCGGTTCCAACTGAGCAAGGAACGTGTTATCTGGCTGACGGTAGCCGAATCCGACCACGATAGGAGCCCCCGTGCGCAGGGCGAGGTCCGCGTAACCTCGAGGCAGGTGTCCTGGGGCGCCAAAAAAGTCGGTCACGAGACCTGTATTGGTGATGTCGCGGTCGGCGGCCAGTCCCACCACTTCTCCCCGCCGCAGAGCGCGAAACAATACCAGCAAAGGGCCGTCAATTGGAATCAGACGCAAACCTTTGCTCATCCGCAATCCTGCAATGTAGCGGAATAGACGTTCTGGCCGTAGATGCTCCGCCGGCACGACTACGGATAAGCCGCGCAGGGCGCACGCCTGGGCCACAATCTCGAAACCGCCAAAGTGGGCCGTGGTCAGGATGAAACCCTTCTTTTCCCTGGCCAATGCCTCAACGTGTTCCCAACCCTCCAAAGTGATTAACTGGTCTATTTCCTCCGGGCTAAGGGTGGGCTGACGAAACAAGTCGTAGTAGTTAGCAGCTATGTGATGATACACCTGGCGTACCACTTTTTCGACCTGTTGGGGTGTAGCCCTGGTGCCAAGCACATGACGAATGTTGTCGCGCACCCGGGCGCGTTGCTTGGGAGTCAGGTAGTAAGCCAGATCGCCGCCACGAGTTGCCAAGGGGTATCCCCAACGGGGTGGGATGTGGGGCAGGATGGTCCCGGCCAGGCGAAGCAGGTAGTAGCTGAGATACGATTGATCTAAGCCCAAGCCTCTCCCTCGTCCAGCTCGCCGGCTAATGGAGAAACCATACTGGAGGGTCGCAGTCTGGTGATTCTGCCTGGCTCTTGGGTGGGGGGCTCACCGATGAGCTGGGTAAACTCTTGTTGGCATTGTTGAATCCTTTGCCAGACAAGTGAATAGTGGGATTGGCGGCCCTCCCGGCGGACCTCGATGAGACCGGCTTTTTTGAGACGGCCCAGGTGCCACGAGACCAGGGGTTGGCTTAAATGCAGGATGTCAGCCAATTCCGAGACACTGATTTCATCGGTGCGGGCCAGTTGGCGGACAATCTCCAACCGAATGGCATCGCTTAGCGCTCGGAAATAATCGCGGAGGCTCTTGAGTTCTTTCCTGGTATCGGTTTGTAGTGTTTTATTCCGGTCACTCATGGCTTTTTCATTGCGCGTAGGGATAACCCTTGCGGTCGCCTCTGAAAGCGGCGAGGTAAGGGCGCAACACTTGGCGGCCTCTGCAGTTAAACCACGCCGGTCATAGACCGGCTTCGAATAATGAGAATCGTTACCTGCGAATTATAAATACCTATTTATATATTATACCAAAAGCGGGAAACTGTCAAATCAGGCGATGACCAATTGCGTCCGGCTTTGGGCGCCAGGTTACCAATCCGACCTACGAGGGGTCTTGTAATTCCTGTCAAGCTGTGTTGTAAAAACACTGGAAATGTGTTATACTATCCCACATTCCGCACCTAACCGGTGTCCTGATAGCATTTTTCCACGTGGGAGCCGA
>JANLFX010000080.1 GCA_024653325.1 Anaerolineae bacterium | reverse complement strand
TTGACAGTATGTTGCCCGACTAAAGTGTCAACCCATTCTGAACCATCCCCAAAATCATTCATGAGATTCGGAAAGTTCGTGCCATTCGTGATGATAAGAATTCGATCTCTCAGAAAAAGTGTCCGGTAGTGAATCTAGCGCCTTACGGATTTTCCGACTCGGCGTAGGAACTGGCCACTAACTCCTCGGTCTCAATGGGATAAGCGGGTCTGAAATCTTTGCGCAGCGGGTGCCCTTCGTAGCCCTCCCACATCATGATGCGCCGCAGATCGGGGTGACCAGTGAAACGGATGCCCATCAGATCGTATACCTCGTCCTCCTGGAACTCCGCCCCTCTCCACAGCGGAGTCACGGACGGCACCTCCGCAGACTGGCGGGGCACGTGCACCTTGAGTACCAGATAGCCTGCCCGGTCGTTCATCGTCCCCAGGTGGTAGATGACCTCGAACTCGTCTCCGCGGTCCACGCCGGTCACGGAGATCAGATAATCCAGCCCGATCTCGTCGCGCAGGTAAGTCGCCACTTCCAGCAGACGGTCAGCCTTCAGAACAATAGTGAAATCAAGCGACTGCAGCACTTCGACCACGGCGCCAGGGAAAAGCTTTTCAATTCCAGCCAAAATCTCCTCGTTAGTCATTACGCCTCACGTCTTCACGCTTCACACCTTTCTATACCACGGCACAGCGAGCACAGACTGGCGGTTTATTTTCTCCTGCAGCTTTATGATACCATGTAGCAATGCCTCCGGCCTGGGCGGGCAGCCGGGCACGTAAACGTCCACCGGGATGATCTTGTCCACGCCCTGGAGCACGGCATAGCTCCTGAAAGTTCCGCCGGAGATGGCACATGCGCCCATGGCGATGACGTATTTTGGCTCCGGCATCTGTTTGTATAGGCGCAGTACCTGGGGGGCCATTTTGTGTGTCACCGTGCCAGCTACGATCATCAGATCGGCCTGACGGGGCGTGCCGCGCATGGCCTCCATGCCGAAACGGGCCAGGTCAAAGCGAGCTGCCGCTGCGCTGATCATTTCAAAAGCGCAGCAAGCCAATCCAAAGGATATGGGCCATATGGAGCTACGCAGACACCAATCGTAAATCCTATCCACCGTGGTCAGGAAGACGTTGTGTTTCAACTCCTCGGCAATCCGTTCGTCGTCGGTCATCGTTGCCTCTTGTCATCAGCCAGTTTACACTGCAGCCATAACCTGAAACCCGAAACCTGAAACCTGAAACCCTCATACCCACCTCAGCGCACCCTTGCGCCAGGCGTAGATCAGCCCTCCGACCAGGATACCCAGGAAGATGCACATCTCTACTAGGGCGTAGAGTCCCAGGGTGTGGTAAGCCACCGCCCACGGAAATAAGAAGACGGACATCACGTCGAAGATGACGAAGATAAGGGCGTAGAGGTAGTATTGCACCTTGAACTGCACCCATGCCTCGCCAATGGGTTTCATTCCGCATTCATACACGTCTGATTTAACCGGGTCGGGCCTCTTGGGGCGGACCAGGTAGGAGACGGCGAAACCGGCGAAGGGGAAGATCGCGGCGACGATAGCGAACAGGCCGATGAACACGTAATCCGATAGCAAGGTGATACTCCTCCTCTACGAATAATACGCCTCCACGCGCACGGCACAGGCCTTGAGCTCCGGCGACTTGCTCAGCGCATCGAAGGCGTGGCCGATGAGCCGGTTGACCGGGCTTCTCTCGAAGTGAAAAGTCATGAACACCGTGCCCCGGGGCGAATGCTCACTCAGCAGCGCTGTAGCCTCCACTTCGCCCTGGGGTGAAATGACGCGCACCAGTTCCCGCTCGCCGATGCCCAACGCCGCCGCGTCCTCGGGATGAATTTCCAGCAGGCTCTCGGGGCGGATTTCCATGATGCCCAGGCTGCGGCAGGTCATCTTATCAGTGTGATAGTGCAGCAACTCGCGCCCGGTGATGAGCAAGAACGGGTACTCCGCGCTGGTTTGCACCTCCAGGGGCGCATATTCCACCGGCCACAGGCGCACTTTGTGTGGTAGCCCGTCCCTGTACAAAATGGGCGTTCCGGGATGGAAGGAAGAGGTGCAGGGCCACTGGATGCCCTCGCCCTCCAGCCGCTCGTAGCCGATACCCTCGTAGATGGGCGTCAGCGAGGCGATTTCCACCATCACCGCAGCAGGATGGGAATAGTTCCAGGGGCCAAAAGGGCTGGATGTCTCCTCAGCTTCTCCGGTCTTCTGGCGAGCCATGAACCGCCGACCCAGTTCGGTGATAATCCACCAATCCGGTTTACTGTCTCCCACCGGGGCGATGGCCTGGCGCACGCGCTGCACTCGCCGCTCGGTGTTGGTGAAAGTGCCGTCCTTTTCGGCGAAGCTGGTTCCCGGCAGGACGACATGGGCCAACCGCGCCGTCTCGGTGAGGGTTATATCCTGCACCACCAGGAAGTCCAGCGCCCGCAGGCATTCCTCGACGAAGGCCAGGTCTGGCTCGGAGAGCATGGGGTTGGCCCCAATGATGTAGAGGGCCTTGATGCTCCCCTGGCGGATGCCCTCAAAAATCTCGGGTAGGGTGCGCCCCGGTTTGGTTGGCAGTTCCACACCCCATAGCCGTTGGAAGCGGGTGCGTACTTCCTCGTCATCGAGGCGCTGGTAGCCGGGCAGGAAGTGGGGCAGCGCGCCCATGTCGCAGGCCCCCTGCACGTTGTTCTGCCCGGCCAGTGGATTGATCCCCGCGCCGCGTTTGCCCAGGTTGCCGGTCAGCAGAGCTAGGTCGAGGATGGCCTGCACCGCGTTCAGCGCGCCGTGGTGATGGGTAATCCCCGTGCCGTAGACGATGGCCGAGACGGGCTTCCTCGGTGTGGGATGGGGGTGGATGAACTCCGCCTCTGGCAGATGATGTCGCTCATCTTGTCCACCGGAGGCGTAGAGCCGGGCGGCGGCGACGATGTCCGCGACGGGCACGCCGGTGATCTTCGAGACGCGATGCACATCGAACTCCTGCAGGGAGAGGACGAAGTCATGCAGGCCCAGGCACCAGCGGGAGAGGAAAGCGCCGTCGTAGAGATCCTCCTCCATAATGACGCGCATCATCCCGGCCAGCAGGGCCGCATCGGTGCCGGGGCGGGGGTGCAAGACGAGCTCGGCGAAGCGATCCAGCTTTGTCCGCCGGGGATTGACCACGATAAGCCGCGACCCGTGACGCACCGCCGCCTTGATCTTAAGCGCGGCGATGGGGTGCGTCTCCGTGGTATTGGAGCCGATGACCAGGATGCAGCCGGCCTCCTGCAGGTCGGCCAGGGAATTGGTCATCGTCCCGTAGCCCAAGGCCGAGGAGAGGGCCAGCAGTGTGGGTGCGTGACAGAGCTGAGCGCACTGGTCAATGTTGTTCGTGCCCAGGCAGGCGCGGGCAAACTTCTGGGCCAGGTAGTTTTCCTCGTTGGTGATCTTGGCCGAGGAAATAACGGCCACGGCATCCGGTCCGTGCTCGGCCACCACGCGCGCCAGGTTCTCGACCACCGTATCCAGGGCCTGGTCCCACTCGATGGGCATCATGCTGCCCGTGGGACGGCGGAGCAAGGGTTTGGTCAGCCGCTCCGGGCTCTGAATAAAATCGTACCCGAAGTGCCCCTTGACGCACAGGCAACCCTCATTCACCGGACTTTTCTCCACCGGCGTCACGCCTACGATGCGGTCGCCTTTTAGCTCCAGCTCGATCTCGCAGCCGCAGCCGCAATAAGGGCATACAGTGCGCACCGAGTGATCAGGCCAGCCTAGCAGCTTGTAAGAGCGCTTGGTCAGGGCGGCGGTGGGGCAGATGAGGACGCACTGCCCGCAGAACTCGCAGTTGGACTCGGGCATGGTCACCTCGTAGGCGGTGACGATAGCCCGCTGAAAGCCGCGATAGGCCACGTCCAGCGCGCCCACGCCGCGTACCTCCTCGCAGACGCGCACGCAGCGAGTGCACAGCACGCAGCGAGAAGGTTCGTACTCGAAAAAGGGATTGCTGCGTTCCAGTTTGATGGGACGCAGTGCGCCGACGAAACGCTCCTGGCGCACACCGATATAGTCCACCAACTGCTGTAGCTCGCAGCGAGTGTTCTTGGAGCAAACGAGACAGCGGTCGGTCACCTTTGTGTCTTTGAGACAAACGCTAAACGGCGGGCAGCGATTCCCTTCTGCGGCCTTGGGGCAGATCAGACACTCGTAGGGATGATCGGAGATGATGAGCTCCAGCACTTCGCGGCGGGTGTCCTGCACCTGCGGGGTATTGGTTCTGACCACCATACCATCAACAACCGGCGTGGTGCAGGATGTCTCCAATCCCCGATGGCCCTCTACCTCCACCAGGCAAAGGCGGCAACCCCCGTAAGGCTCCAGGCGGGGATCGTAGCACAGGGTGAGGATGTAAATCCCCGCCATCCGTGCTGCCTCCAGGATGGTCATCCCTTCCTCGACCTCGATTGTCTGGCCGTCAATGGTTATTCGGATGCGCTCGGCCATTTCTCAGACCTCGGATTAGTTAGCTGATGGACATCTCGCAGGCCCCCGCCGGGCATCGTTTCTCATGGATGTGGGCTTCGTACTCGTCACGAAAGTGGCGCAGAGTGCTCAACACCGGGGTTGCTGCTGCGCGGCCCAGGCCACACAAAGCCACCTTGCCCATCAGTTTTCCCAGCGTCTCCATCGCCTCGATGTCCCCCGGCTGCCCTCGTCCCTGGGTGATGCGCGTCAAAATCTCGGACAGTCGCCGGGAGCCAATGCGACAGGCTGAACAGCGCCCGCACGATTCATCTACGGAGAAGTTAAGGAAGTGCCGGGCCGTTTTTACCATGCAGCTCTTATCGTCCAGGACAACGATCCCGCCGGAACCCATCATCGAACCAACCCCTTTTAGGGAATCGAAGTCAACGGGCAGGTCCAGCATTGCTGCGGGCAGGCAACCACCCAGCGGCCCACCGGTCTGCACTGCTTTGAAAGAACGGCCTGGCAACGGTCCACCACCCACGTCATTAATGAGCTGCCGCAAGGTAATGCCCAGCGGAAACTCCACCAGACCACGACGCTGCACATGTCCCACCAGGGCGAAGACCTTAGTTCCCCGGCTTTTCTCGGTACCTATTGTGGCGTACCATTCTCCTCCGCGTTCGATAATGAGCGGCACATTGACCAGGGTTTTCACGTTGTTCAGCGTGGTGGGCTTGGCCCACAGGCCGGAGATGATAGAATGAGGTGGTCGCCAGCGGGGCGTGCCCTGCCGCCCTTCGATAACAAACTGCACAGCCGTGGATTCGCCGGTGACATAGGCTCCCGGCCCCCGCTTGATCTCCAGGTGAAAAGAAAAATCGCTGCCCAAGATGTTGTCGCCGAGGAAGCCGCGCTCCTCAGCCTGCTGCAACGCTCGCTGGACGCGCTCGATGGCCAGCGGATATTCGGCGCGGATGAAGAAATAGCCCTGTTCGCAGCCGATGGCATAGGCGGCGATGACTGCTCCTTCAATAATCGCCTGGGGGTCGGAATCCATCAGGGCGCGGTCCATGTAAGCGCCGGGGTCGCCGCCCTCACCGTTGATGAGCAAATACTTGGGGCTGCCGTGCGCGCCGCGACATCCCTCCCATTTGAGGCCGGTGGGATAGCCGGCTCCTCCCCGCCCGCGCAGGCCCGACTTGCGCACCTCGGCAATCACCTCCGGCGGAGTCATCTCGAAAAGAGCCTTGTGCAGAGAAGCGTAGCCGCCGCGGGCGATGTACTCGTCAATGTCTCCGGGGTCAATCAGGCCGCAATTGCGCATCACCAGCCGGACTTGTCCCCGGAAGAATGGGTGTTCGCTGAGCGGGGGGATACCCGCGTAGCCATCTCCACCCACCACGCCCAGGGCCAGGTCGGGGCGGGGGTTATCGCCGAGAATGTAGTCGTCCACGAGCTGCGCGGCAAGCTGCGGGGTCACCTGTCCATAGCTGATGCGCGGCCGGCCGGGCTTGGCGATGTCCACCAGCGGTTCTTGATAGCACATCCCGTTGCAGCCTACTGTTTGCAAGCGGGCCGACACCCCCGCCTGACGGAGATTATCCTGCAGGGCAGCCAGCACCGGTCGGGCTCCAGCAGCGATGCCACAGGTGCCAAATCCGACGAAAATGCGTATCTCCTGCTCTTTCTCTCGGACCCTGGCTACGGCCTGTTCCCTTATCGCCTGATAATCTACCGGCATTCCCTATAACCCTCTCGCTCGTACAGGTAACCCTTGTGGTTGCCCTTGTTTCTAGGGCGACCACAAGGGTCGCCCCTACGTCTACGTCTCACCCTGCCGATACCTGGCCAGAATCTGGCGGACCTTGTCCGGGGTGAGGTTGCCATAGGGCACATCGTTGATCTCCATGGCTGGCGACTGGCCACAAACGCCGATGCAGGGGACCATTTCCAGAGTGAAGAGATCATCGGGCGTGGTTTCGCCCACCGAGATACCCAATTCTTCCTCGATTACACGTTGAATCTGGGTCACGTCCTCCACCTCGCAAGCGATGCCGCTGCACAGCCGTATCAGGTTTGTGCCTCGGGGTTGAGTGCGCAGGCGGGTATAAAAACTGGCCACGGCGTAAACGTGAGCCGGGCTGGTACGCATGGTCCAGGCAATCTGCTCGGCCATATCTGCCGAGATGTAGCCATAAGCCTCCTCAACGTCCAGCAAAATCGGGATCAAAGCCCCTTTCTGCCCCTGATACCGGGATATGATCTCCGCCAATGTCAAGGTTGGGCCGTCAACCTGTCTGGCCATGGTTTCTCAACCTCTCAATCCTAACCTTTTGTACAGCGTTGCAAAATCAAAGCGTTCATCGAGCAGGGTGGTAAATCGCTGTATCTTTTCTTGACAGAAACGGGTCTTGCCGAAGACCTCCTCAATAAGTTCCACGGCCTTCAGCGTATCATGGGAGGTCAATACGATGGGCACTCCTCTTTCCTCTGCCCGGCCGATGACAAGGGGGCTGGGTTCCAGGTTGCCGGTGAGCACCAGGCATTTGGTGGAAGTTTCCAGGGCAGCCAACTGGATGTCGGTGCGGTCTCCGCCGGTGATCACCGCCTTGTTCTCGGTACGTCGCAAGTACTCGATGGCCCGGTCCACAGTCATAGCTCCTACCATCAGATTTTCCACCAGCTCTCCCGCCATCTGCGAACCGCAGAGAATCCGTCCTCCCAGGGTTGCGGCCAGGTCTTTGACGTTGATCGCGTGCAATTCTTTGTCCTCGGGTAGGACAGCCAGGACCCTGATTCCCTCTTTCTGGAGGAAGGGCACTGCCACTTCCTCGATATAGGGCAGTTGTTGACGGGGTACGGCGTTAATTACTGCTCCTAACAGGAAGCTACCTAACAGCATCTGAGCAGCGGCCAGTTCGTCAATCACCGAATGGCGGGTATAGCGGGCGATGACCAGTACCCTGGCTTTCAAAAGTCTGGCGATTCTGGAGGCTGGCAGGCCCACAATAGCTCCTTCCATAAGAGTGCGTGCCCCCTCCACGATGACCACGTCCTTTCCCTTGGACACCTGTTTAAAGGCCTCTTTGACCCGCCGCTCGAAACCCAAATCCGCCTCCCCCTCGATGATAGATTCCAGGGCCGGATCAAGGCCAACCGGGGTGAGAATCTCCAGGGGTTCGGTCAGATTGAGCACCTGTTTTATAAATTCCGCGTCCTCGCTGATCAGCCGCCCGCCCATCCACTTGGTTGTCGCGGTAGCGATAGGTTTCATATAACCTACAGCCAGGCCATAGGAGATAAATTTCTTTCCCAGGGCGATGCACAGAGCGCTTTTCCCTGAGTAATCCTCCAGAGAAGTGATGTACAGCGTTACCATTCCACTTCCCCCTTTCCAGCCCGGTGGGCAAACGTCAACAGGTTGGTGCAATAAACCCGTTTTCCTAGGAAAACGGGTTTTGTTGCATCAATCTGACGGCCATGATAATTTATTTGTGCCCAACTCACCCTGGCTAAAATCCCAACTCTGCCCAGAGGGTCTCGTAGTCGAAGTGTTTTTCCAGCAGTTGCTCAAATTTGACGATCTTCCGCTCTTGATGGAAACGGCTTCGACCAAAGATGCGCTCTATCTCCTCCACGACGGTCAGAGTATCCGGCTTGACCAGGATCAAAGGCACGCCCAAGTCCTCCGCTTGGCTGAGGATCAAAGGACTGGGGCGCAGGTTGCCGGTCAGGATAATGCACCGGGTTGAGGTTTGCAAAGCAGCTAACTGGATGTCAGCGCGATCCCCGCCGGTGATAACTGCCTTGTTATCCTTACGCCGAAAGTATTCGATGGCGCTATCCACGGCCATAGCGCCTACCATCAGATTCTCCACCAACTCCTCGCCCTGCTCAGGATTATTGAGAATCTGGCCGTGCAGGTGCTCCGCCAGATCGTTGACACTGACGGAGAACAAAACTCTTTCCTGAGGCAAGACAGCCAGGACTTTGATCCCCCGCTCGTTCAGATAGGGCCGTATCTTTTCGTTGATCAAACTCATCTTGCCCGGCGGGACAACGTTGAAAACCACACCTATCAAAGCGTCTCCCAGTGTCCGGCGTACGACTAAAGGGTCCTCCACTAACGACAAGTCATCTTTGTACCTGACCACCAACAACACTCTGGCATTAAGTAGATGGGCCACCTCAGTGGCGGAAAGGCCGATGATGGCTCCCTCAACCAGGCCAGTAGTGCCTTCCAGGAGGACTACATCTTTGTTTGCCGAGACCTCATCATATGCGGCTCGCACCACAGCGGCATAATCATGACCACCGCCACTCAGGACCGTCTCCAGCAATTCGGGTGTCAATACCACAGGCGAGAGTATTTCCAGCGGTTCTGGTAACGAGAGGGCCTGCTTCATGAACCTAGCGTCCTCGCTGACCAGTCGTTCCTGTATCCATTTGGCCGTTGCTGTAGCCACGGGCTTCATGTAGCCCACAGTCAGCCCACGGGAAATGAATTTATTCCCCAGGCCGATGCACAGGGCACTTTTACCCGAATAGTCTTCCAGTGAGGTTACGTACAGCGTCGCCATCTCTTTTTTTCTATGGACAGGCTGAAGCCTGTCTTACTCCTGGCAGGCTGAAGCCCGTGTTACGGGCTAGCCTTTTTCTAGCAGAACCTTGCCCCCGGCCAGGGCCTTGAGCAGATCGCGGCGCTTGAGAGCGCGTTTACTATCAATTTCGACCGCCCCAGCCTTGTCGTCGGCCATTTTGATCAGCGCCTCAACCCATGCTCCACTTTGCACCGGGGTGTGGCGCACGCGCCAGCGCTCGACCCAGATGGGCAGTTCGCTGGCGTTGGTGATGCGCCGATGGGGCACGGTTTTGGTCACACCCAGCGATTCAACGGTGACCTCGTACTCCTCGTACTCAGGTTTGACCGGGCAGACCTGCATACAGGCCCCGCATTTGATGCAGTAGTAGTCGGCCAGCACCAGCTCGCCGTCCTCGTTAATGTGCAGCGCGCGCGTGGGACAGATGTCAGCGCAGGCCAGGCAACCCTCGACGCACTTCTCGCGGCGCAGTTCCACCGATCCCTGCCAGGGTTGCACCACCTGAAACGCGCCGTTGCTGGCGATCTCGCACTGGCGACAGCGGATGCAGTGCTCGTCGTCCACCACCAGCGTGTCCCGCTCCTCATCGTAGCTGATGACGTTGGTCGGGCAGTTGTCAATGACGAAGTCCTTCCGGCTCCAGTCGAACGCCTCTTTGTCGAAGACTGTGGACTGGATCAGGTCGGGGAAGGCTCCGTAAACCAGCACCGGATTCTCCCGCTGGCCGTTGATGGTCAGCGTGATGGCGTTCTTGGGGCACATCACCTCGCACATGCCGCAGAGCACGCACTTCTCCGGGTCAATGTCCACCGATGATTTCTTCACCAGGCGGCCATTTTCTATCACGCCCTCCACGTGGATCACGGCCTCTTTGGGGCAGACCAGCGGCCCGATCTGGCAACCCACGCAGCGGTCCAGGTCCCAGGTCATGACATAATGACGGGTGATCATGGCGCGTTCGAGCACGATTTCGTGTTCATTTTTAGTCTTTTGGGTCAGTCCTCGTCCAGGCATAGTTCACTCCTAGAGATCCGGCGGCAGCTCTTGCAACTGTGCGAAAGTGAAAATCGGTCCGTCCTTGCAGATGTACTTGGGGCCGATGTTGCAACGTCCGCATTTGCCAATGCCGCACTTCATGCGCTTTTCCATCGAGGTGTAGATGCGTTCGGCGGGAAAGCCCAATTCGTATAGCACTGGCAGGGTGAATTTGATCATCACCGGCGGCCCACAGACGAAGGCCACGGCGTTTTCCGCTGAAGGAGCAATTTCTTTGGTGACGTTGGGCACGTAGCCAACGAAGTAACACCAGCCGTCTGCAGGGCAGTCAATCGCCTGGTAGAGGTTGATGTCTTTCCGTTCGTACCATGTTTGGAGCTCTTTCTTGTAGAGAAAGAGGCCAGGCTCACGGGCTCCGTAGATCACGGTCAAATTGCCGTACTGGGGGCGAATTGCAGGGTCTAGCAGGTGTTGGGTCAGGGCAAACAGGGTAGTGAAAGCGTATCCGCCACCGATGATGACGATATTGGCCCCTTTCCAATTCTCGATGGGATACCAGTTGCCCAATGGGCCACGCAGGCCAATGGGATCGCCCACTTTCATGCTATGGATGGCGCGGGTGAAGACGCCGATCTTGTTGATGGTAAAGCGCACGAAATCGCCTTCCCAGGCCGCCGAGGCCACCCCAAAGGGGGCTTCTCCTTTGCCGAAAATGGAAAGCTGACAGAATTGGCCGGGCCGGTATCTGGAGAAGAACGCTTCCCGATCCGCGTCCCTCTCGAAAACCAGCTCAAAGGATTTCAGACTCTGGTCGTCGGTCTCGACCACTGTGCGGGCGATGCGCATCGGAATGGGTTTGTATGGATTGTGGTTCATCTTGATCTCCCCTGCCTATGATTCTTCCCACGCCTGCGCGCTGCGGATGATCTGACGAATATCCAGGTTTACCGGGCAATATCGCACACAGCGTCCGCAGCCAGTGCAGCCGATTTCGTTAAAGAGGTCTACAAAGTAGGCGTATTTGTGCATGATGCGCTGGCGCGTCCGTTCGGTGTTTGTAGGACGGGGGTTGTGACCTGATGCCTCTTGAGAGTAGATGCGGAACATGCAGGTATCCCAATTGCGCACGCGCTCGTTGCGTTGCACTTCATCAACGATGTCGAAGCAATAGCACGTAGGGCAGAGGAAAGTGCACACTCCGCACCCCAGGCAAGATTGCTGGATGGTGGCCCAGAAGCCGCTCTCAAAGAGGTTGTACAGCTTGTCTTTGAGTCCCTCGGTTTCGAAGGGTTTTTTCATTTTAGCCGCGGCTGCAGCCTGCACCTGACGCGAAGCATCTATCTGCTCCTGGGATGCGTCCGGTAGATGGTCAAAAAGAACCTGCCCTTTCTCGCTTCGCACGTCGGCCACGTACTCGTTGCCCAGGTCAATGAGCATCACGTCGGCGCCACGCTTATCGAAAGGGCCGGAGCCGACCGAGGTGCAGAAGCAAGTCTCGCACGGGTTGGCGCAACCCAGGACGACAAGAGTTGTTTGTTCACGTTTCCTGGCCCAGTAAGGGTCCTGATAATCCCTGTCCACAAAGACGCCGTCGAGCAATTGGAGAGCCCGCGTATCACAGGCGTGGATGCCCAGGACCACCCGTGAGGATACCTCATCCCCGGTGGGTTCGAACTCGCTACCTTTGACCCGGAACATGACTTCTGATTGGGGCAAGAAGAGGGATTTGGGTGGATAGCGCGTATTGGCCGCGTAGTACAGGTCGGCCTGCGCCGGATCGCTCAGTGGTTCGAATTTGGTAAAATCGCCCTGGCGCACCGGGGCGTACACCGTGGCCTGTTCCATCCACTTTTCAATCAACCTGGGCAGGTCTGCTTTAGGTAAGATTTTGTACATTGTTTCCTGCCTCCTAGCGAACGAACCGATTTCTATCGTCCAGGGTGAAGGCCGCAAAGGGCGGCTGTTTCTCATCACTGGCCCCGACTTCAAACCCGTATTGCTGCATCATGTCGTAACTGAGTTTGTCCACCAGATACGTCATTTTGATGTCCATCGGGCAGGCGCGCTCGCACGCGCCACAGCTCACGCAGCGGCCAGCCTGATGGAAGGCGCGGACGATGTGCCAGGCCTGCGTGCCACCAGGGGTGATCATGCTTTCGGTCCAGCGTGGGGCAGTGTGGTCCACAAAGCACTCAGTGCAATAGCACATCGGGCAGGCCTCGCGGCAGGCATAACAGCGGATGCAGCGCCCGGTCTCCTGGACGAAATAGGCATAGCGCTCCTCTGGCGGCAGGGCCTCAAACTCGAGTACCGGAGCCCAGGCCCGTTCGGGATCGCCCTCGGGCAGCGGGTCGCCCAACACGATGTCCGCGCCGACCGGGTTGGGGTGCAGGCAGCGGGCACACGAATCGTGCAGTACGTCGGCGCGGCGGAAACGATGCTCCCCATCGCGGGTGGTAACGATCACCTCGTCGCCTTCTTCGCGCGCCTGGAGGGTGTTCTCGCCCACCCGGCGTTCGATCTTGCGCCAGTCTATGATGCCTGTACAGGGCACGCCGATCAGGTATAGCTTATCGCGGTCGTGCTGGTGCTCGATGACCAGAGCGCGGACGGCGCGGCTCTCGCAGCCCCGGCAAATGATGCCGAGGCGCTTTTCTTTAGGGAAACGGGTCAGGTAAGCTGCCAGGTTGTTCTGGCAGAAGCCGTTGAAAACCAGTTTCTCGGCCTCTTCTTTGCGGGTAATGAAAGCCGGCTGTGCCTTGAGCGGCAAGGTGCCTGCCTCGAACCCGATTACCACGTCCACAATCTTTTCTTCCAGGAGGCGTGCCGCTTCCTGGCGAATGGCAAGAGTGAGTGAGTTCATCGCTTCTCTCCAACCGGGATTGCACGTGTGGCCAGCCGGGTGATAGGACCCATGGCCTGGATGGTTTTCTCCAGACCGGCCAGTTCCTGTTGGATACGTCCACGCTCGCTGACATCAATCCAGGCAAAGCGTATCCGTCCTTCTTCCAGGCCCAGGTAGGTCAGGAAGCGGCGGAACGCGTCCAACTGGCGGCGGGCGCCCAGGTTACCCTCTTTATAATGGCACTTTTCCGGCTGGCAGCCGCTGATCAGGATTCCATCCGTACCTCCCTGGATGGCATTCAGCACAAATAGCGGGCTGATCCGGCCAGTGCAGGGCACCTGGATCAACTTGATGTGCGGCGGCAACTGGGTGTCCATCCACTTTTGGTCGGCCTCAGAGTACAGGCAGTATTGACACTGAAAAACGACGATGCGTGGTGTCCATTTATCGCTCATGCCGTCACCTCCACCACCGGGCTGCGTATCCAGTCCCACAACTCTGCCACTACCGCTTCATTGGAGAACTTGTCTACCAGGCCGATAGAGGCCGAGCGGCAACTGGCGGCGCACAGGCCGCAGGCCATGCAGCGGTTTGGATCCACGCGGGCCACGGTGACCGCCTTTCCCCGGAACATCACCGATGTCTCGACCAGGGTGATGGCCTCGTAAGGACACACCTCGACGCACAGGCCGCAGGCCACGCAGGTCAGTTCGTTGACCACCGCCGTCTGCAGATAAGTGGTAAGCCCTGCTTCCACGGCTAACTGCTTGATCGCCCCGATGACCTTTGAGATGTGAATCTGCTGCGGGCAGGCCGGATAACACAGATCGCAGGCAGAGCAAAGCCAGGTAGTCTTGTCGGCAAAGGCTTCCTGGTCCAGGTCTATCATGACTTTGTGGAGCAGGCGACGCGGATTGTACTCCGGCTCCACCTTCTGCTGGATCATGCATTTGCTGACGCAAGTTCCACACGAGTAGCACAATTCCAGGTGTTCGCCGCCGGGAATAGCGCGAACCTGGTCTGCAAAGGTTTCAGGCTGGTGGTTCATCTTACGCCTCCTCCCCGACCATGGCTATTTCGAGCTGGCGTGAGTATTCCAGCGCTTCTTCCACTTGCGGCACCTCGCGCAGCCGGCGGGCGCGTTTTTCCATCTCCGGGCGCAGGCGTTCAATCTCCTCCATAAGCTTCTCTTTGGGGATCGAGTTCAGCACCGCCTGCATTTCGTTGATCACCCGCGCGTACTTGTCGCCCTCGGCGGCGCTGATCCACTCCACGCGGAAGCGACCCGGGGTCATCTCCATCTTCTCGAAGGCTTTCATCAACCGCTCCGCTCGTGCTGCGCCCAGGCGCTGCCCGGTGATGTAGTTGCAGTCCTGCGGATGGCAACCGGAATAAAGCACTGCGCCCGCGCCCAGACGGAAGGCTTCGTAGATGAAATCCGCGTCCATACGGGCTGAGCACATCACGCGCAGACCGCGCTCATTGGACGAATACTCAAAATGGCTGACTCCGGCCAGGTCGGCGCCGCCGTAGGAGCACCAATGGCAGCGGAAGGCCAATATCTTCTCCTCCGGTCTCTCGGCCAGGAGGGCATGGAGTTGCGCCAGGATTTGCGCGTCGGTGAAATGCATCTGGGTGATGGCGTTGTGCGGGCACTCGGCCACACAGCCGCCACAGCCGTGGCACTTGGCGGTGACCACGTGCGCCGCCTTGCCCTGTTCGTACTCGATAGCGCCGTAGGGACAGGCCTTGGCGCAAATGCCGCACTTTTTCCCCTGGGCGCTGACACAGCGGTCTTCCCAAACCACGGCCACGATAGGCTCGATCTCCCACTGATCGGAATGGAGAATTCGCCCCGCCCGCGAAGCTGCCGCCGAACCCTGAGCCACGCTGGCCGGGATGTCCTTCACCCCCTGGCACGCGCCAGCCAGGAAAACGCCGTCATTAGGGGAGTCTATGGGGCGCAACTTGGGGTGATATTCCATGAACCAGCCACCCGGGCTCTGGGTCACATTGAGTACCGAGCTGGTCGTATCCACGTCGGGCTGCGGCACCGCCGCCTGGTTCAACATCACCATGTCGTATTCACGCTCGATCACCCGCCCCAAGGTCACATCTTCCGAGTGCACGAACAGATTGCGCGTCTCGGGATCTTCAGTGATCATGCTGGGCCGGCCCTGGATGAAACGAATGCCCATCTCCCGCGCCCGATCGTAGAACTCCTCGTAGCCCTTGGACGGGGTGCGGATGTCCATGTAATAGATGGTAATGTCCATGTCGGGATAAGTTTGTTTGAGGAGAACGGCGTTTTTGATGCCGTACATACAGCAGAAGTTCGAACACCAGGGGTTGAAATGCTTATCCCGCGAGCCGACGCAGTTGATGATGGCCAGCCGCCTGGGGTTGGTGCCATCGCTGGGCCGGATCACGTTGCCGGCGGTGGGGCCGGCAGTGTTGTTGAGCCGCTCCATCTCTATGGCGGTGATGACATTGGGGTAACGCCCGTAGCCGTACTCCGGCATCACGCTGGGATCAAAATGGCTGAACCCGGTGGCTACGATAATCGCCCCCACGTCCTCCCAGACCAGTTTATCCTTCATGCTGAAGTCAATGGCTTCCAGCTTGCCGCAGGCCTCCACGCACTTGTAGCAGTGGATACAGGCGTCCAGGTCAATGTTGTAGACCAGCGGGACCGCCTGGCTCATTGGCACGTAGGCCGCCTTGCGGGGGGCCAGATTCATGTCAAAGTAATTAGGCACCTCAATGGGACAGACTCTGGCGCATTCGCCACAGCCATTGCAACGGTCCGCGCGCACGTAGCGGGACTTCTCGCGCAACAAGACCTTGAAATTGCCGACGTACCCATCTACTCTCTCGACCTCTGTATACGTTCTGATGTCCACCTTTGGGTGACGCGCCGCGTCAACCATCTTGGGGGCCAGAATTCATATACTACAGTCCATGGTGGGGAACGTCTTGTTGAGCTGGGCCATCGTCCCCCCGATGGTCGGCTGTTTTTCCACCAGGATGGTCTCGATGCCCTGGGCACCCAGGTCCAATGCAGCGCTGATGCCGGCCACGCCGCCGCCGACAACCATGGCTCGTTTGGTGACGGGTACCTTCATCATCTGCAGCGGCGTGAGAAAAGCGGCCTTGGCCACAGCCGACGCCGTCAGGTCCTTGGCCTTTTCCAGCGCGCCCTCGGGATCATGGCCGTGGGCCCAGGTGCATTGCTCGCGGATGTTGGCCATCTCCATCAAGAAGGGGTTAAGGCCTGCCTCAGACACGGCGGCACGGAAAGTTAGCTCGTGCATACGCACTGAGCAGGCGGCTACCACCACCCGGTTTAATTTGTATTCTTTGATCTCTTGTTTGATGAGGTTTTGGCCGCTATCGGCGCAGGCATACAGCGTGTCAGTGGCGCGGACCACACCGGGTAACGTCATGGCGTATTCGGCCACGGCTTTTGGATCAATCACCCCGGCGATGTTAGACCCACAGTGGCACACGTATACCCCGATACGCAGCTCCTCGTGTCCATTATCTCCTGCCATCATCGCTCCTCGTTATACAAAACCGAGAGACAAGGAGATGGGGGAGACAAGGGGATCTCTCCCCAGCTCCCCCCTCCCCGTCTCTCCCCCTTTTCAACTTTTACCTGGGTCCAATTACTTCTTCGACAGCCAGCTTGCGTCGGGCGCGCTGTGCCCGTTGATCAGGGGTGGTCAGCGACAGTGCCTCCTTGGGGCACCACTTGACGCACTGAGGGCCATCTTCCAGGTCTTCGCACTGGTCACAGATTTCGGCCAGCTTGGTCTCCGGGTTGATAGAGATGGCGCCAAAGTCGCAAGCCTCGACGCACCAGGCACAGCCGTCGCAACGGCTGGCATCCACGTGGATGATCCCGGTAACCGGGTCCTGGGACAGAGCATCGCGCGGGCAGGCAATCACGCAAGGGGCGTCTTCGCAGGTCCGGCAAGTTATGGAGGTGATCAGGATTTCCTCCGCCCGCACCGTGCGGATGCGGCTACGATAAGTATTGAACTCACCCGTCTTGGTGTATGAGCAAATGTACTCACAGAACTGACAGCCCACGCACTTGGTTGGGTCATTGGCCACGTATCGGTACTTGGAAGTGGATGTAGGCATTGTCATCTCCTTTTGTGTATTGCGTGTTGCGTATTCCGTATCGCACAAACGGAACACGGAATACGCAATACGTCTCAGACTCCAATCTCCTCCGCCACATCGTCCATCCCCAATGCGATCAGCTTTTCCTTGGGGATCAGGCCGTCCTTGGTCCACCCTTTGGCCTCGTAATAAAGGTCTTTCATGTACTCCAATTCTTCCTCGGTCACCACATGCCCGGCGGAAGCACCTTCCTTCATCGGCTCGTGCATCCAGCGCCAGGGCAAATGGTCATCGGCGCGAGTCCATCCCTCGCGGATGTTGAAAGCCTTTTTGATGGTGTGGGCCCGCTCGCCGATCAGGTCCACGGCATCATAGTCAAAATCCCAACCTGTGGTGGCATTGATCAACTTGGCAATGCTCGGCCAGGCTCCGGCCCGGTCGGCCTTGCCGGTGAAACAGCGGCGGATGAACTTGCACAGCGGCAGCGTGTCGTAGACCGCAGCATATTCCTCGGTGTCCTTGGCCAGCCTGCCGCGCGTTTCATCAACGCTGAAGCGGTCTACCTCTCCCTGGATGTCAGGGTCATAGGCTGCGGTCCGGTTGTGGCAGGCGCCACGCGTGCCCACCGCCAGCCCCAGGGCGAAGGTCTTCAGTCCACGGGCGTCGTAGCCGGGGCATTCCAGACCTTTGATGTGCATGGCCCATTTCCAGGTCTCCGTGCCCTTTTCGGCATCAACCCGGGCGCTGGCTCGTTTGGAGCCCTCGGCCAGCAGATCGCCGATGCCTTCCCGGTCACGGATCATTTCGGCCAGAGTCACAACGGCATCGGCATTGCCGAAATAAGGCTCAAAGCCATCGGGGTATTTGCTGCACTTGAAATCCTCTTTCTTGAAGATTCCACGCTCGAAGGTTTCCATGGCCCAGGAGATGGTCACCCCGGTGCTCATGGCATCCATGCCGCCCCGGTCGCAGATGTCAACGGTCTTGATGCCCGCCCGCAGGTCGCCCACGCCGCAGTTAGAAGCGACGGCGTACAATGGCTCGTAGTCGATGCCGGTCATCGCTCCGGCATAGGGCCCGTCCTTGACCCGGGACATCTGCTCGCAGGCAATGGGACACTGCGCGCAGGCGATGGTCTTGACATGGTAGTGCTCGTGCAGGTATTCGCCGCTGATAAGCTCGGCATACTCAAATACGCCTTGCTGATAATTGCGCGTGGGCAGTATTCCCAGGCGGTTCAGGTTGAGCACGTTGGCCATGGTGCCTAAAATCCGGTACTTTTGGGTGTACGGTCCTTGCGCTGTCTGGGTAATATCATAGCATAACTTGAGTAGCATCTCCGGGTCGGCCACACGCACGCCATGTGTGCCGCGTACGGAGATGGCTTTCAGCTTCTTGGAGCCCCATACCGCGCCATGACCGGTGCGCCCTGCCTGGCGACTGTCGTTGGTCACGCTGGCCATGCGTACCAATTTCTCGCCCGCCGGGCCGATGACCGCCGAACGCACCTGGTCGTCGTTCAGTTCCTCACGGATAGCCTCCTCTGTCTCATAAGCGCTCCGCCCCACCAGGTGAGAGGCATCACGAAACTCCACCCGGTCGTCGTCAATGAAGACATAGACCCAGTCGTTGCTGGCCCCGTGAACAACGATCGCATCCCATCCGGCCCGCTTGAGGGCAACCGAAAACCAACTGCTCGACAGGCTGTCGCCGATAAACCCGGTCAGCGGGGATTTGGAGGCTATACCGTATTTGCCGCCCACTGGCACCGGCGTCCCGGCGAACATGCCATTGGCAATGCAGATGGGATTGCCCGGAGAAAGCGGATCGCAACCTACCTCGATATTTTCCCAACAGAGGCGACTGGCCATGGACACGCCACCGATGTAAATCTTGTACCACTCCTCCGGCTTGCGCTCCACGTGCGTTTTCCTGTTGGTCAGATCCACATGTAAGATTTTGCCGCTGTATCCGTACATAGTGTTTTTACCCTCCTGCGGTTACAAACATTAATAAAATACGGTCCCCATCTTGCGGCTGAGCATTCAAATCGCGGACCACCCGCTGCCCGTTCACGTTGAACATGTTGGGCATTTGTAGCTCATCGCCGCTGGCCTGAATCACATCCCCAATCAACGCCGGGTAGCGAGCTGCCAGAGCCCGCACCACATCCCTGAAAGTGCTCCCTTCTTTTAGCTCTATCGTGGTCTCCTTCTGCCGCGTTACGTGTCGCGCTGTGCCATAGAACTCCACTGTTACTACGGACATATTTCTTCCCTACTCCTCGTTGACTGTAAAGCTCTGTTCCAAAAACACCCGGTCTAATTCGGTCAAACAGCCATGCTTCCCCTCCCTACCACAAAGGGTTGGGAGCGAGGCGGATTATATCACAATTCAGGAACGACTGCAAGGCGAAACTGACCGGGAGTCATTATTTTTTGGTCCTTGAGGGCTTTGTCGTAGGCTATAACCTGATTACACCCGAAAGAGATTCAGCACAAGGCGATGTCTAACTTGCCTTATGAATTTTAAAAATTTAATCTGTTAGCCTTGTCGCGATTGAAATCGCCCCTCGGAGGCACGTTCGTGCCAGCCGTCCGCCTGCGCGG
>JANLFX010000007.1:36625-64314 GCA_024653325.1 Anaerolineae bacterium | reverse complement strand
GGGGATGAGGTGAGGTTCATCTTGTTGCCATTTATGTTAATCTAACATTGTCGAGATAGCCAAAATCGTTCAACTGTGGTACAATAGTTTTACGATGGGCAATCAATGTTTAGAGCAGGGGTGGAGGCATGGACTGGCGGACTGCTCTCGATTTCGAGGTGCTGATCGTGACCCTGGAGGAAGGATACAGGGTTAGCGTCCATTCGCCCGCCGGGCGAGCCGAAAGTGATTTTTCTGTGCCCCTCAGCGAATCGGAAGTGGAGGGTTTTCTTCTGGAGATGGACCGCTCCTGGGGGGTAGGTGGCGGGGCCCTGTCTGCTATAGAATTGGCGAAGGACTGCGGTGGGCGGCTTTTCAATGCCCTGTTCCGCGATTCAATTCTGGTGCTGTTCCGGCGCAGTGTGAATCTTGCTCAACGGGAGGGCGCGCCATTGCGCGTGCGCTTGCAATGGTCTGATACCCCGCAACTGTCCCGATTGCCATGGGAATACTTGTACAATCCGGCAACGAACGATTTCCTGGCCCTGTCCGCCCTTACTCCAATCATCCGTTATGTTCCTGGCGAGGCTGTTCGACCTGTGCGCGTCGCTCCTCCATTGCGCGTTCTGGGCGTTATCTCCAGCCCACGGGATTATCCGCCCCTGGACATAGAGACGGAGCAAGGCCAGTTGGAGCGCGCTTTGCGGGAGAGCGTGCGTGGCGATTTGCTGGCCGGGGAGCAGGTGGTAGTCGAATGGCTGACCCGGCAGGAAGGTGAATCCACGTTGGTAGCCCTACAACGGGTTTTGCGCCGCGGTGACTATCACGTGTTTCACTTCATCGGCCATGGCCATTTCGACCGGCGATACGAGCAAGGGGCGTTGATCCTGGAGGATACCGATGGCCGTGGAGTGGTGGTTAATGGGGAGCGGCTGGGCAATTACCTGCGGGATGAGATGCGCTTGGCGCGCACGCTGCGTTTGGCCGTGCTCAACGCCTGCCAGGCCGGTGTTCCCTCGTCCCGGGGATTGCCTGGCGGAGTGGCTACTGCCCTGGTGCAGATGGGCATCCCAGCGGTGATCGCCATGCAGGCGGAAATCAGCGACGAAGGGGCCATTGCCTTCGCTCAAAGTTTCTATGCTGCCGTGGCCGACGGCTGGCCGGTGGACCTGGCCCTGACCGAGGGGCGAAAGGGCATCTATGCCGTTAGCGATCTGGAATGGGGCAAGCCGGTGCTTTACACCTGCGCTACCGACGGGCACATTTTTGACATTGCTCCCGGTTTGACCCGCGAAGAGGCTAACCTCCAGGAGCAAATAGCCAATCTGTATGCCGCCGGGCGAGCTGCTATGTCTGCTCAGAGTTGGCGGCAGGCGGTGGAGAATTTCGAGGCCGTGCTGGCTCTTGATCCCGGCCACCGCGAAGCTGCCAGGTATCTGGAAGTGGTCAAAAAATACATGCAATCACCTTAATCCGTAACTTGCAACCTGCAACCTGTAACCTGCAACCTGCAACCTGTAACTTGCAACCTGTAACTTGCAACCTGCAACCTGTAACTTGCTACTTAGGAGGTGCTCGATGTCTGAGTCTCATCCCTTAGTGCAACTGGCTCGCAAAACAATCGAAACCTACGTGCGGGAAGGACGGGTGATAAAGCAGCCTGAAGAGCTGACCCCGGAAATGCAACAGCAGGCGGGTACCTTTGTTTCCCTGCACAGCCCCGATGGCGAATTACGTGGCTGTATTGGTACCATCGAGCCTACACAGGACAACGTGGCTCTGGAAGTCATCCAAAATGCCATCTCCGCTGCCACCAGGGATCCGCGTTTCCCGCCCGTGCGACCTGAGGAACTGGATGGTTTGGACGTGAAGGTGGACGTGCTCATGCCGCCGGAGCCCGTTGAAAGTTTGGACCAGCTTGATCCCAAGCGTTATGGGGTCATCGTGGAGAGCGCTACCGACTGGCGGCGGGGCCTGCTCCTGCCTGACCTCGAAGGCGTGGACACGGTGGAGTATCAGGTGGACATTGCCCGGCGGAAAGCGTTCATCGGACCGCACGAACCGGTCAAGCTCTATCGTTTCGAGGTCAAGCGTTATACTTAGTTGGCTGGTTGCTGGTTGTTGGTGATAGCCCATGCCGATGGCTGGCGGACCACTTCCATCCTTCCACCCTATTCGAAGGAGTGAATTATGTTCAATCTACCAGACTTGTTCAACCTTACAGGCCGGGTGGCCGTGATCACCGGTGGCGGAGGAGTGTTGTGTGGGGCGATGGCCCGGGCATTGGGGAATAACGGGGTGCGGGTTGCCGTCTTGGACCTGAACGGCGAGGCGGCAGAACGGGTCGCTGCTGATGTCCGTTCTGATGGCGGTCAGGCCATTGCTGTCGTTGTGGACGTGCTGGACCGAAGCAGCGTGGAGGCCGCGGTCCGGCAGGTAATGGACGCCTTCGGCCGGGTGGATATTCTGATCAATGGCGCAGGAGGAAACAAAAAACAGGCCACCACCAGCCCGGAATTGCCCTTCTTCGATCTGCCCCCCGACGCCATACGCTGGGTCTTCGACCTCAACTTTCTGGGTACTTTGTTGCCCTGCCAGGTTTTTGGCAAGCTGATGGCTGGACAGGACGAGGGCTGTATCCTTAACATCTCCTCGATGAACGCCTTCCGCCCGCTGACCCGTATCCCGGCCTATTCCGCTGCCAAAGCTGCAGTGAGCAATTTCACCCAGTGGCTGGCGGTGCATATGGCGCAGGAGTATTCTCCACGCATTCGGGTAAACGCCATTGCGCCGGGCTTTTTCCTGACCGAACAAAACCGCTTCTTGCTGACCGATGAGGCTACCGGCGAACTGACCCCTCGCGGGCGGACGATTATTGAACACACTCCCATGGGCCGCTTTGGTGATCCGGAGGACCTGCTTGGCACGGTGTTGTGGTTGCTTTCGCCAGGGGCAGCGTTTGTAACCGGGGTAGTTGTGCCGGTGGATGGTGGCTTCTCGGCGTTCAGTGGGGTGTGAAACTTGCCCTGGCCAACTTGCTGATTTGCTGATTTACATGCGCCTGAAACACCTGGAACTGCAAGGCTACAAAACCTTTGCCACCAAAACCGAATTCATATTCGACGAGGGCATCACCGCCATCGTTGGCCCCAACGGCAGCGGCAAGTCCAACATCGCCGACGCCGTGCGTTGGGTGCTGGGTGAGCAGAGCTACAGCCTTTTGCGCGCCAAGCGCACCGAGGACATGATTTTCTCCGGCAGCCAGCAGCGCGCCCGGCTGGGCATGGCCCAGGTCTCGCTCACTTTTGATAACAGCGACGGCTGGTTGCCCATCGAGTTTACCGAGGTGACCATCGGACGCTGTGCCTACCGTTCTGGCGAGAACGAGTACCTGTTGAACGGCAGCCATGTCCGTTTGCGCGACATCACCGAACTCCTGGGCCGTAGCGGACTCAGTCGCCGTTCGTATACCGTCATCGGCCAGGGCCTGATAGACACGGCCCTGTCCCTGCGCCCCACCGAAAGGCGGGTGCTTTTTGAGGAAGCGGCTGGCATCAGCGTTTATCAAACGAAACGCGAGGAGGCTCTGGCCAAACTGGAGGAAACTCACCAGAACTTGCTGCGGGTGAACGACATCATTGCCGAGTTGACGCCCAACCTGCATCGCCTGGAACATCAGGCCGAGCGAGCGAAGGAACAGGCCGACGTCCAGCGCCGGCTGGAATCGGTATTGCGTACCTGGTATGGCTATCGCTGGACACAGGGACGGATCGTCTTGCGCGAGGCAAACAGGCGTGCGCAGGAATTGGAATCGTTGCTCAACAGCCGACGAGGGGAGCTGGTTGAACTGGAGCAACACGTTGCCGACCTGCGTGCCCGGCAGGGGACCCTTCGTCAGCAGTTGAACGATTGGCGCAGGCAGGAAAGCACCTTACACGCCCAATCCGCAAAGATTCAGCGCGAGTTAGCCGTCGCTGAAGAGCGGCGGCGTTTGTTGCAGGCCCGTCGCGAGGAAATCTTGGCCGAGCTCGCTCCCGTGGAAGAAGAAATCATTGCCCAGCGGGAACGTATGGCTGCCGTAGAAGCCGAGATGATCGCCTTACAAAGCCAGCTTGAGGGGCAAAAGGCTCGGGTTCGTGAGATTCAGGTCCAGGCGGAAGCTGGCGAGGCCAGACGGCAGGAGGTGATGTCTGCCCTCACGGCAGCCCGGGACCAGGCTTTCCGGCTGGCAACCGAAGCAGCCGACCGCCGCCATCGTCTGGCTCAGCTCGCCGAGCGCCGCGGCGAGTTGGAGCGCCAGCAGGCGGAACATGCTCAGGCCTTGGCTGCCCTGGACAACCAGGCTCAGGATATTGAGCATCAATTATCGGTGATACGCCGCTCTCTGACAGAGCTGAAAGCCCGCCTGGCCGAATTACAGGCACGGCAACAGGATGGCCGGGAGTGCATTGCTGCCAACCAACAGGAGCAATCGTATCTCCAGGCTCGATTATCCGGGATTCGACAGGAACAAACTCGTCTACAGGCTCGCCGTGACCTGCTGGCCCGCATGCGGCAGGAGGGTGAGGGGTATTACACTGGCGTACGGACGGTGTCCCAGGCGGCGAGCAACGGACAACTGCGCGGCATCCTCGGTGTGGTGGCCAGTCTGATGCAGGTGCCCCCTGATTTGGAACGGGCTATCGAAGTGGCCCTGGGGGCCAGCCTGCAGGACGTGATTGTCGAAACCTGGGCTGATGCCGAAACAGCCATCGCCTTGCTCAAGCGCACGAACGGCGGACGGGCCACTTTCCTGCCATTGGACATCCTGCGACCCCCGCGCCCCCGTGATTTGCCCAGAGAACCTGGTATCATCGGCCTGGCCAGCGACCTAGTCAGTTTTGAAGAACGTCTGCGCCCGGCTTTCGAGACCTTGTTGGCGCGCACCATCGTTGTCCGCGATCTGGCTGCCGCCCGCCGCGTGCTGAAGGAATTGCCCGGCGCTTTTCAGCTCGTTACTTTGGAAGGTGAACTCGTGCGCGCCAGCGGGGCGGTGACCGGCGGAACGATCAAAACTCAGACGGGAGGTCTCCTGGCCCGCGAACGGGAATGGCGTGAGTTGCCGGCCGCGTTGGAGGCCAATGCCCGGCAGGAGCAAGAAATTATCGCCCAGCTCGAACAGATGCTTGCGGACGAGCGCCGATACCAGGAGGAACTGACCAGCCTGGTGGCGCAGAGCGAGGCCTTGCTCAAAGAACTCTCTGCCCAAGAGGAGACCTGCCGGGAACTGGAGCGCCGATTGGAGCGGATAACCCAAGATAAGACCTGGCAGCGAGAGATCGCTGCCCGGCTCGTAGGTGAACTGACCACCCTGGATGACAAAAGAAATACCTGGCGAGACGAACTGGCGCAGTTGGAAGCGGAGAACGTGACCGTGCAGGCCCGGATTGTCGAACTCCAGGCCGAACTGGAGGCCTTGCGCCCCGACGAATGGGCCGTACAACTGGCCCAACAGCGGACAGCCGTGGCTGTGATGGAACAGCGCCTCTCTGATCAGCAAGCCGCTCTCCACAGCCAGCGGACCACCCTGTCCCAGCTTGAGGAGCAAATCGCTGTCAGACAGAAACGAATCGCCCAACTGACTGCCGAAAACGAGGAATTACAGCGCCACATCGAGCAATGGCAGATCGAGCACGAGGCGCTTTTGAGCGACATTCAAACCCTGGCCGACTGCATAGAACCGGCCGAGGCCGAGCTAAACGGCCTGGAACGCTCTCAGACCGTGATGGAGGAGGAAGAGGGTCGCCGCCGGACATTGCTGCGGGATTATGAGGCCCGGTACAACCAGGCCCGGCTGGAGGTTGGTCGCCGTGAGGATGAACTGGTCAGCCTGCGCCGTCAGATCGAAGATGATTTGGGCCTGGTGGAGCTGGACCTGGAGGAGATCAGTGGTCAGCCCCCATTGCCCTTGCATCCCCTGGTCTCGTCATTGCCCACAGTCCAGGTTCTACCCGAGGGGCTGGAAGAAGAGATCCGTCGTTTGCGCGGCAGATTGCATCGCATCGGGGCGGTTAATCCTAACGCGCCGGCAGAGTATGCCGAGGCCTTGGAACGTCACACCTTTCTCACCTCGCAGGCCCATGACCTGGAACAGGCGGCTGCCCATCTGCGTCAGGTGATTGCCGAACTGGACGAAATCATGGAACGCGAGTTCTTGCAGACCTTCAATGCCGTGGCGGCTGAGTTTGAGAAGTCATTTACTTCCCTCTTCGGTGGCGGTACGGCCCGGCTGGTGCTGACCGACCCAGACAACCTGATGGAGACCGGGGTGGACATCATTGCCCGGCCTCCGGGCAAACGCACCCAGAGCCTGGCTTTGCTTTCCGGTGGCGAGCGCTCGCTGACAGCAGCGGCCCTGATCTTCGCCATTCTCAAAGTCAGCCCCACTCCCTTTTGCATCCTGGATGAGGTGGATGCCATGTTAGACGAGGCCAACGTGGGCCGCTTTCGCGCTGCCCTGGAGGAATTGGCCCGGCATACTCAGTTTATCGTTATTACCCATAACCGGGGCACGATTCAGGCAGCAAACACCATTTACGGCATTTCGATGGGCGAGGATAGTGTCTCGCGGGTAATTTCCCTCAAACTGGAGGGTGAGGGCGTGAAACGGGAAACGTGAATTCACGCATCACGTTTTTACGTGTTACGCCTTACGTCTCCAAAGACCTTTCCCAGAATTGCCAGCACATCTTCCTGCAGGAAAGGCTTTCGCAGGCAGGGCCTGCCTGTTTCCGTAAGGAAGGCCTGCGTTTCGGGATTGGCCAGATCACCCGTGGTGAAAATCATGGCCTCCGCCAATGGCGATTTCATTTCCGTCAGGCGTCGGTAAAGCTCCTGACCGTTCAGGCCAGGCATCTTCAGGTCGCAGATGACCGCGTCGTAATGCATCTGTCGGATACGGGCCAAGGCCTGCTCGCCATCCGTGGCCAGGTCCGTGGTGTGTCCTTCTAAATTGAGGATGCGCGACAGTAGGCCGGCGATGACTAATTCATCCTCGACAATCAAGATACGACGTGCAGGGATACGGGGATGGATTAGAGTGCCTGTTTCTCCGCTCTGTGGTCTTACCTCTTCACGGCTTTTCACTACCGGCAACTCGACGAAAAACGTCGCCCCTCGTCCCGGTTCACTCTCGGCCCAGATACGACCTCCGTGCTCGGTGACAATGCCGTAGCAAATGGACAATCCCAGTCCCGTTCCTTCCCCAACGTCTTTGGTGGTGAAAAAAGGATCGAAGATGCGGTTGATGATGTTTGGTGGGATGCCAGGACCATCGTCGGTGAAACTGATGAGGATCGTTTTACCTTCGCCCATCGTCCGCGTGCGCACAGTAAGAGTACCCCGTCCGTGAGCTTTTTTCATCGCCTGATGAGCATTGTTGATGATGTTGAGAAACACTTGTTGCAATTGATGAACGTCTGCCTGGGTGTAGGGTAGGGAGGGATCCAGATCGTGAATGACGTGGATGTTGTCTACCTCCAACTGATAGGTCAGCAGATCGAGGGTCTTCTCAATGGTGCTATTGATGTCCGTCTTCTCCCACGCTGGCGCATACTGGCGGGCGAAGGTGAGCAATTTGCGCACGATGTGCGCGCTGCGCTCGGCCTGTTCATAAATTTTCCGCAGGTCCGCTTTGGTGATTTCACTTACATCGGTGTCCCGTTGGACCAATTCCGCGTAACCCATGATGGAGGTGAGCGGATTGTTGAGCTCGTGGGCCACGCCGGAAACAAGCTGCCCCACAGCCGAGAGCCTTTCCGATTGCAGCAATTGAGTTTGCAACCGCCGCCGCTCGGTGACATCTTGTCTGATGCTGAGGATGCCCTGTAGATGATCCTGCTCGTCCTTGATAGGCACACAAGTCTCCTCGATGATATAACCGGGATATAGTTCTCCCTCCCAGCGATGTACTTCCCCCGTTCTCAAGGAAAGCAGGGCGGCGCACTCAGAACATGGCTGCGCCTGTTGCCTGACTTCGTGGCAGCGCTTTCCTTTGATCTCACTCAGGGTATAGCCCTCTTTCTCTTCGGCGAATTTGTTGACTAACAGGTATCTCAATTCGGTGTCCAACAGGGCAATCGCCAGCGGGGCATGGTCGAGGATACTTTGCAACTCCCGCATGCGGGTTTGCAGCTCCCCATACAACCGTGCGTTCTCGATGGCGATGGCCGCCTGGGCGGCGAAAGCCAGGGCCAGGCGAGCGTGTTCCGCGGTGTAGAAGCTGGGTTCGCGCTTGTCCAGGGCGATCATCCCAATCAGCCGGTCACCAAACAATAGAGGCACCCCTAACCAGGAACGGATGTGAGCCCGGGCGTGGGGCTCCTTGCGAAAACTCTCGTAAACATTGGGGGCATCGTCCACGATGAACGGAGCACGGGTGCTCATTACCTGGTGATTGGGATTGTTGCCATCCACCGGGAAAGACTCACCTAACAGCTCATCGAGGTTGGGGAAGCCGAGGCCGCCGATAATCTCCAGACGATCCCCCCTGAGCAGTTGTACCGAGGCGCTGTCATAGGGGACTACCTCTCGCAGTTGGGCCAGGATCAGCTCAAACACCTGCTGCAGGTCCAGGGTAGCGCTCAGGGCTTGGGCTGCCAGGCGCAGGGTTTCGGCCTCTTGCCGGCGGCGCGCTTCAGCTTCGAACAGGCGCGCGTTCTCGATGGCTATCGCCGCTTGATTGGCCAGGAATTGGGCTAACTCGGCATCCTCTGGAGTATAAAAGCCCGGTTGTCTGCTGTCCAGACTGAGCACCCCGATCATTTTATCACGCGCCAAAAGAGGTACCCCAATCCAGGAACGCACGTGTTCAGCGCCGGATACCCATATCCAGCGGTCATCATGCCGCACATCGGGGATGACGAGGGGACGCTTGGTGATGGCCATTTCTCGATAGATAGGGCTGTCTTTCAGGCGCACGGGCGCTTCTTTGATCACTCTGTCCTGGTCATCGTAACCGGCCAGAGCAATCATGGCGGGGCCTTTTTCCGAAAAAAGCAAGATTGAGGCCGTATCGTAAACGAGCACCCGTTTCAGTTGTTCCAGGATCAGGCGCAGCACACTGTTCAGGTCCAGAGTGGAACTCACTATCTGTGATACATCGCGCAGCGTTTCTGCCTGCCGCCGGTTGGCTTGCTCCATCTCGAACAGGCGCGCATTTTCAATAGCGATGGCCGCCTGGTTAGCGAAAATCTGAGCCAGTCGGGCGTTGACCTCGTTATATACGCCTGGCTGGCGGCTGTCCACGGTCATGCAGCCGATCACTTTTCCCTTGCTTATCAGAGGCACCCCAATCCAGCCGCGCACGTATCCGGTGCCTCCCAATCCTCGGAAACGCGGATCCTTTTGCGCATCGGCGATAACCAACGCTTTGCCCGAGCGCACCACCTGACGCAGGAGGGTGTCCTCCGTCAGTGGAATGGACAATTGTATTACCCGCTCCATTTCCGGGAAGCCACGCCCGGCCACTACCTCCAACCGATCTTGGCGCAGTAAAAGGATGGCTGAGCTATCGTAGGCAACGACTTTCTGCAATTGCTCTGCGATCAGGTTCAGAACCTGGTTCAGTTCTAGCGTGGAACTGAGAATGCCGGTGGTTTCTAACAGCGTTTCGGCTACCCGTCTGGCTGCGCGCTCGGCTTCGAAAAGACGCGCGTTGCGGATCGCAGCGGCGATTTGGGCGGCCAGGGCTTCCAGAGCAGTGACATCAACCTGATCAAAAGCGTTTAACTCTATGCTTTGGACATCCAGAGCTCCGATGATTTTGTTGTCCAATTTGATAGGTACACACAGTTCCGACCTGGTCAGCACCTCGCCCAGGAAGACTTTTACATAATACGGGTCTTTGCTCACATCGTTGACCAGCCGGCTCTGGCCTGTTCTGACCACCCAGCCGATGATGCCCTCGTCTACCGATTGCCGATAGGATTGGGGAGCTATACCCTCGAAGCCGCCGACCACTGTCTGCATCACCGCCTCGTGGTGACTCTCATCCACCAGGAACAGGGCCACGTTGTAGTAATTGAAATCTCTCTGGATGGCTCTGGTGACCTGGCGCATCATCTCGTTCAAATCTAAAATCGAAGTGGCCAGCCGGCCCACCTCGTTGACGAGCGTCAATTGAGCGGTTCTCTTTTCGGCTATGATGTGGAATTTGGACGGCTTATGGCTATAATACTTACTCATCTGTGTTTTTCTGTGTGCTTCTGTGGCTATCGAGGCTTGAAGTCCGAATTTTCAGACATGCTCTAAGGAATGCCTAACTCGGCTTTGGTGCGCAGGAAAGTGAGTACGTTGTCGCGGGCCAACATACCCAGCAAATTCCCTTTTTCCATCACCGGCAACTGGTTCACTCCCTCCGTGGTCATCTGTTGCAAGGCGGACCACAACCCCTCATCCGGGCCGATCGTCTTGAGCTCGCTGAAGGGGATCATCGCCTGTTGCACTGTGGTGGTGGCCCATTGCTGGCGGGGAACCTGCTTCACGCTGTGGATGGTGAGCAGGCCCTGCACCTGTCCTTCGCTTATCACCGGGTAACAACGGCGACCGGTGGCCAATATGTGCTCATGTACCAGCCGTTCCAGTGTCAGATCCGGCGCCAGTGGATAACACTCACGGGTCATAATCTCGCGCACGGTATGGCCGGCCAATAACGATTGCAAAGCCACCTGGCGGTAACTGGTTTGGGCTGCATTGTCCAGAAACCAGCCGATGAACGCCGTCCACAGCCCGTTAGTCCAGTTGCCCCTGAACACCTGCCAGATGCCCAGGATGATGAACAGGTAGGCCAGTCCCTGGCCGGCCAGGGAGGCCCAGCGCGTGGCCCATTGGAAATCCCGCCTGATGGCCCACAGCGCGGCCCGTAACACCCGCCCACCGTCGAGAGGAAAACCGGGCAATAGATTGAACACGGCCAGCATGAGGTTGATCCCACTCAGGTAAATGCTGAGGGCAGCGACGGGCTCGTTGACATGGCGGATGACCAGCGCCAAAGCTCCGAACAACGCGCCGAGTACCAGGCTGATCAGTGGGCCGGCAATGGCCATCAGAAATTCTGTGCCCGCGCTGCGTGGCTCTTCTGTTATCTGCGATGCTCCGCCGAAGATAAACAGAGTGATGTCCTGGATAGGCAGACCCCGGCTACGGGCCACCAACGAGTGGGCCAATTCATGCACCAGTACCGAGCCAAAAAAGAGCAGGCTGGTGACCAGGCCCACAGCCCACCATTGGCCTGATGACCAGTGAGGATATCTCTGCGGGAAATAGACCCCGGCCAGACTCCAGGTGATCAGAATGAAAATCAGAAACCAACTGATGTGTACCCGCAACGGGATACCAAATAACGTGCCGATTTTGATCGAACTCTTGACCATGTTTCGCCTCCATCTAGCAAGGTCTGGCGGCCTGCGCTTGCTGCTGATCCGTCACCCTGATGATGAAATGGCAATGTGGAGCGCCTTTGCCCATGCGCATAGGATATTGAACCTCTACAGTAACATTGGGCAGCAGGGTCTCAAACCAGGCGTTCCACAGTGTCTCGCAGGCTATACATGCCTGGTCCACCCGCTCCAGATTGGCTGCTTTAGCCCCCTCATAAGCTGCGCAGCGGTGAACTTGTATTTCGACCGTGTCCGGGTTCACCAGCTCATATCGAACGCGCAGCGTATCGCCCAAGAAGGCGTGGGCGTAGGAATCAATCAAGTGCATGGCATCGGGCAGGTCTTCGGCCCGGGGTTTGCCTATCGTGCGCAGCAAAAGGCGCATTTCGATGCGGCCGAAGGCCGAACGTACCCGGGCGTTCATGCGGATGGCCGTTTCCAAACCGAACTCTTCCACGGTTTTCAGGAACCACTGCCCATCCCAATACAAAAGCAACTTGCGTAACATACGCACCTGATCGGCGTCGGATAACTCATAGGCCATGAGGCATCTCCCTGGGTATTTTCTTTACACCGATGACCATTGTACTCCAAAGCGGTTGTGAGGTCAAGAAAAGCGTTTCGCGGGGTCACTTTTCTTTTGTGACTGATTGAAGTACAATAGTAGCCATTCACTGGGGTTTAAGATGCGTCTGACCGCCCTGCTTCGCATAGCCATTAAGACCGAAGAAATACAGTTTCGTTAGCAGCTTACCTTCAAAAGGCAATAAACTATGCGAAAGAACCAGACTTCCGAGGTTTCCAAAATTTCTTTTCACTGCTAAGACGCCGAGTACGTGTACGTATGAGGAAATGAAAAGCGCCCTTTGCGTCTTTGCGTGCGATCAAAATGCCATAATGGCATCAGGAGGTGGGTAGGTGGGATTAGAAACGATTACCTCGGAAATAGAATCGCTGCGCCGCCGCAATCGGGAACTGGAGGCACTCAACGCCATCGCCGCTACGGTCAGCACCTCGCTACAGTTGGACCACTTGCTTGCTGCCGCTTTGACCCAAGTCATGGAACTGGTTGACTTCGACACTGGCAGTGTGTACCTTATTGATGCCCATACTCAATGCCTGAGCCTGTGCGCATCTCATGGTTGGACCACAGGGCGCGTCTGCTTTGAGGAGCAGGCCGATCTGAGAGATCCACTTCTGGCTCATATAGCCTTAGCCGAGACCCCCGCTCACTTCAGCAGGCATGAAATACCTGCCGCGCCCTTCGATTTCCTCCTTCGCAAACCATGCCCGATTTTCCAGGCCGCCATGTTGCTTCCCTTGCGCGCCAAGGACAAAACCGTGGGATTGATGCTTATCCTCGCAAGCAATATACCAAAGTCAGATATGCTGAATGCCGAGACATTGACAGCGATTGGCAATCAGATCGGGATGGCCATTGAAAACGCCCGTCTGTACGAAGCTGAGCGCCAGGCGCATCTGACCGCAGCTACTTTACGTCAGGCGCTCACCTCCGTGACTTCTACTCTGGAATTGAGTGAAGTCCTATCGCGAGTGCTGGACCAACTGTCCCAGGTGGTCGCCTACGATAGCGCTGCTGTGATGTTGCTCACAGATAGGGGCTTTGATACAATTCTGGCTAAAAAACTCGGTCAGGAGCCCCAGGAAAAACGACAACACACCGCCGTGCCTTTCAGCGAAAGAAAAGCCGCCTGGCGGGTTACTCAGGATCGAAAACCCCTGGTTTTACCAGACGTGCTCCAGTCCAGCGAGTGGACCTCCGTAGACAAGATGCACTACATTCGCTCCTGGATGGGAGTGCCTCTGATTATCCGCGATGAAGTGATCGGAGTCCTGACCGTAGACAAAACTGAACCGAATTTTTACAGCGAACAGCATGTCGAACTGGTGCAGGCTTTCGCCAACCAGGTGACTTTGGCCATTGAAAACGCCCGCCTGTACGAAGCTATCAAACGAGAGCTAGCAGAGCGGACCACTCTGTACGAAGTTGCTCGCGCGGTGAGCTCGATCCTGGACCTGGACACTATCCTGGAAACCGTGTTGGACGAAGCGATCCGCGCTACCGGGGCGGAGCGTGGATACCTGGTGTTCCGTGAAGAAGAAACAGCCGCCTGGGTTCCTCGCGTCGCCAGAAACTTAGACCAGGCTACCATCGCCGGAGATGAATTCCAGGTAAGCCGCACAATTGTGGAGAGGGTAGGGAATAGTGGCGTTCCCATCCTAACCATAAACGCTAAGGAAGACCCGCGCTTTGCTGGTCGGCCCAGCGTCATCACTTATGGCCTACGGTCCATATTGTGCGTACCTCTATTGGGAAAAGGGCAGGTGATAGGTGTATTGTATCTGGACAATCGCCTGAAGGCCGGGCAGTTTGACCAGCGCGATCTCGACCTGTTGACCACCATCGCCAATCAGGCGGCCACGGCTATCGAGAATGCCTTGCTATACGAGCGATTGAAGAAAACGAACGCCCAACTGGCCCAGAAGATAGCGGAAGTCAACCGGGCATACGAACAACTGCAAGCCACCCAGGCCCAGTTGATCCGCGCGGAGAAACAGGCGGCTGTAGTCGAATTGGCCGGGGCCACTGCCCACGAACTGAATCAGCCCCTGACTGTCCTGCAAGGTCTGGCTACCTTGCTCACCGCCGATGTTGAAGAAGGCAGCCGCTTGTGGCAGGATCTGCAGACGATTAAAGAGGCCACCGCGCGAGCGGCTGACATCGTCCGCCGCATTGGTAAGATAACCGCTTACGAAACCAAGCCTTATGTTGGCAATACCCGCATCATTGACCTTGAACGCGCTGCTGGTGAAAATGCGGTCGAGGATGGAAGTGGGTGAGAGCAATCTTCACCCGCAAATGACGGCGGAAGCTGTTACTACGAACTTATGATTCGCATAAGAATTATTTAACGAATCATAACAGGACAAGCTCAGGCTTGCCTATTAGTTTGCTTTCCCCCTGGTTGTATGCTAGAATAATTTCTAGCTCACCAGGCTTCGTCTCTATTCTTCCAAGAATGTCTTGCGAGTGCATTGTAAACGAAGCGAAGCACTTTCCTGCCGAAAAGTGGTCGTAAGTGATCGTATTCAGAACGACTGAAGTCGTTACTACGAGGAGTTTTTCGGATAGGTGCTAATATTTAAAGGACTATACGAATGTGATGCGACAAATATATTTCCGGATTACTATAATAATTGCAATAACAACAATTATTAGCAGCTTTTCTTTCTTTGCCGGCGTTCTCAGTTATCCAGCCATGTTCCCAGCTCCAACAGAGCCGCCCGATTTCAGAGTGTTCTGGGAAGCCTGGCACTTGGTGGAAAAAGATTTCTACGGGGAACTACCTGCCCCCAAAGCGATGGCCTACGCTGCATTGCGGGGCGCGTTGAGCTCTTTGAACGATCCGTACACGATCCTGGTCGAACCGCAGCCGCGTCAGATTGAAAAAGACGAGCTGCATGGCAGCTTCGGTGGGATTGGGGTATTGCTCTCCCAGTCTGCCGATGGCTCTTTTGTGCTCTTGCCAACACGCGATGGCCCAGCCATGCGGGCCGGCATCCAAGAAGGCGACGTTCTTCTGGCCGTGGATGGTACTATCATCACCCCACAAATGACGCCGGGCGACGTACAGGTTCTCATCCGGGGCCCGGTGGGCAGCGAGGTACGATTGACCGTCCGCCGGGTGGGAACACCTGAACCGCTGGTTTTGACCATCGTCCGCGAGGAAATCGTTACTCCATCGGTGACGTGGCGGATGCTGGAGGGGCAAACCGACATCGGCTACATTAAAATTACCAGTTTCACCGAGCGCACGCCACAGGAACTGCTAGAGGCCCTTACTGATCTGCGGAGTCAGGGCATGGCTCGCCTCATTCTCGATCTGCGTGACAATGGCGGTGGATTGCTGAACGAAGCTGTCCAGGTGACCAGCCAGTTTCTGGATAAGGGAGTGGTACTCTATGAACGCGGGCGTGGGACTGAGGAAAGTGCTTATCCGGTCCAGGAAGGCGGCATGGCTCGGGACATGCCTTTGGTGGTGTTGATCAACGGCGGCACGGCCAGCGCTTCGGAAATCGTTGCCGGAGCTTTGCAAGATTACGGGAGAGGTCTCCTTATCGGTGAGCGCACTTTTGGTAAGGGATCAGTGCAACACATCTATGATCTGAGCGATGGGTCATCGTTGCACGTCACCTCGGCCCAGTGGTTCACTCCCAACCGGCATCAGATCAGTGGACAGGGCCTGACTCCAGATATTGAACTTCCGCTCACTGAGGAGGACCGAGCACAAGGACACGACCCGCAATTGGAAAGAGCCATCGCCTATTTCGCGGCGCAGGCGTGGGTGACGAGTGATGAGTAAACGTGTTAATAGGTAATGGAGTGAGTATATGTCTGTAAGAGATAGCTTTCGTGTGTGTGTGATCACTGTATTGACTGCCGTGGTTATTGGCGCTACTTTCATCTCCGGGTTTGCTACTGGCGCTGCTCTCATGATTCACGAACCAAGACCAGCTTTCGCGACCCCGGTCCCCACTCCCCTGCCCGACGAGGAAGCGCAATTTCAGATATTCTGGGAAGCATGGCGTCTTATCGAAGGGAATTTCGACGGGGAGATACCAGATGTGCGCACCCGGACCTACGGCGCGATTGAGGGCATGCTCCGCACTTTAAATGACGAGCACACCGTACTTCTCAGTCCGGAGTATTCGGCGATTTTCAATGAAGATTTGTCAGGAAGTTTTGAGGGTATCGGCGCATCTGTCAGAATGCGCAATGAAGACGGTAAGGTGGTCATTGCCGAGACCTTCAAGGACCAGCCGGCTGAGCGCGCCGGGCTGCGGGCTGGCGACGTCATCCTGGCTGTAGATGGGGAGCCATTGCAAGGAAAAAATCTCTATGAAGCCATCGCTCTGATCCGTGGGCCTGAGGGCACGATAGTGCGTCTGACTATTGAGCGAGAGGGAATAAAACAGCCGTTTGATGTCCAGGTAGAGCGAGCACGCATCGAGATACCCCTGGTCGAAACGAAAATGCTGGAAGGCAACATCGCCTATATCTCACTTTTCGAGTTCAGTGAGCCAGCTCCCATTCGTTTCCGGGCGGCTCTCCGCGAGTTGCTGGCCCAAAAGCCGCGGGGGTTGATCCTTGATCTGCGCGGGAATCCAGGTGGCTATCTGGACGCGGCGGTGGAGATCGGCAGCGAGTTTATCGCCGATGGGCTGATCCTCCGCGCCCGTTCGCAAGGCGAGCAGGAGACCGAGTACCCGGCCACCGGCGACGGTGTGGCTGTGTACATCCCGCTAGCCGTCCTGGTAGACGGAGGTACGGCCAGCGCGTCGGAGATCGTCGCCGGCGCGTTGCAGGATCACGGACGTGCGGTCCTCATTGGCGAGCAAACTTTCGGCAAGGGCACGGTGCAGGTGGGCTATACCCTGAGTGACGGCGCGGAACTGCGCGTCACCATTTCTCATTGGTTCACTCCGAATGGAAGAGCCATCGAAAAAGAGGGGCTTACCCCTGACATCGTGGTCAAAGTTACCGAGGCCGATCAGGAAGCGGGACGCGATCCCCAGTTGGCGCGAGCTATCGAGTATCTGATGGCCCAAAAGACGATGGAGCAAGGCTGATGTCGTCAGAACGAACTGTTGCCACCAACCGCAAAGCCCGTCACGATTACCACATTGTGGAAAGTTTTGAAGTGGGTATCGTGCTTACTGGCTCGGAGATAAAATCCATACGCGCCGGACGGGTTAATCTGCGGGATAGTTACGCCATAGTGCGTGATGGCGAGCTGTGGTTGATTAACTCGCACATTGCCCCCTATGATCCCGCCAGCCGTCAGAATCATGAACCACGCCGCCATCGCAAGTTGCTTATGCATCGCCATCAGATCAATCGCCTGGCCGGACAGGTGCAGGAACGGGGATACACGTTGATCCCCCTGCGTATGTACCTGCGCGGCGGAAGGGCAAAGGTCGAGTTGGCTTTAGCTCGTGGCAAACGGCAGTATGACAAGCGGGAAACCATCGCCAAACGCGAGGCTGACCGTCAGATTGAGCGGGCGCTGAAAGAGCGAGGGCAGGGTTAGCGAATCAGCAAAGTGGAAAGTGGTGGATCAGATGGATGTCTATTCTGTTCGCCAGATCAATAACCTCCCCAGGGAAGAGAAGCTGGACATTTATTCTGAGCTGATTTTGCCCGAGCTGTTGGCCCGGTACGGCATTTCAGCGGAGACTTTGACGGATGTTCATGGTAACCGCCTGGTTGAGTTTATCTGCGAGGCGGGGACAAGCTTCGTGGAAATGGAGATCTGGCCCGCACCTGGAGCCAGGGATCCACTGCTGTCCCTGCAGATAGCGGACACGGTGAACGGTCAGCTTGAGGTACTGTTGTTCGTTATCAATGATCCGGACGGAGAGCGCTTCGATGTAGACCGCGACTGGCAGGGGCGGCGAACGAAGTTCGGCAAGATGTACCGCAATGTGCCGGAGGAAATACGGGCCATGCAGGCTGGCCTGGCGCCGGGACAGGTGCGGCGTGGCCTGCGGCTTACCGGCCTGCTCTTGCCCCAGTTGGAACGCTTTGTCACCAGGTTAGACCACGACATGTTTTTCATCGAGCCACTGGCTTATCACAACGCGATTCATTTCGAGCGGCACGGTTTTGCCTACATGATGGGACGCTCGAAAATGGAATGGATCAACGCTGAATTCGCCCCGGGCGGGATTTTGTATCAGCGGCTGGACGGCTCCACCCCCTTCCGCCAGCCGGAGTTTGCCCACACGGTACGCGGGCGTAGCTGGGCTATCCACGATGGGATTCTCGACAAGCCTTTCAGCGGAATACGGATGTACAAGCGCGTGGGACGACATGCCGGGGTGTGTACGTTTCCCAATGCAGTGTACTAAATGACAGCCATCTTATGCTATTTGACAAAGACCAGGCACCCGGGTATAATAATAAATGTATGGGGATGACAGGCTTCGACGGGGAAGGCTGGTCACGGATTGCAGGCCGAGGTGCCCTGACCTCGTTAAACCGGGGCAAGGCCATAAGTGCCAACACAAGACGACCGGCGCTCGCCCTGGCTGCTTAGTCAGTCAGAAACGCGCCACCTGGTCGCTTGCGAGCGACCACGCTCTCCCCGACCTTCCCCCGACGGGTCGGGCTTGAGCGCCAGAGAAGCCGGGGTGCGGTTCCCCCGACGTCGGTGAGGGGAATCTAAGGGGAAGCGAGAACTTCCCACCGACTGGCCCGCCGTCGGCTTTGTCGGCTGAGCCGACAACGGGTGAGAAGCAATCAACCGCCTAAGCCTGTAGCATATCCGTGGTCGAATTCTTCGGACGCGGGTTCGATTCCCGCCATCTCCACCAATTCGAAACCCGTTTTCATTTGTTTAGATGAAAACGGGTTTTCTTTTTGGGTTGACCTTTCAGACGGGATGGGTTATAATCTGCGCCAGACCCCCGCAGGCTTCGCTACCAGCTTAGCCGAACGGTCCAAAATCTGCGGGAGGGTTAGGAATAAGGGGAGCACAGCGATGAACAAACTCTCGCGTTTTGAGGCACTGGCCGAAACCCTAGTGGAAGGAGCATTTGCCCGCCTGTTACACTCCCGATTGCAACCGGTAGAAGTGGCCCAGCACATTGCCCGGGCTATGGAGGACGGGCAGATCATCGGACCAGAGGGCGGGGTATGGGCTCCGAATCACTACTGGGTGTTCCTCAACCCGGCAGATCATGCCGCATTACATGGTCTGCAACCATCTTTGGAAACCGAGCTGGCCAATTATGTGGTGGACCTGGCCCGCCGCGGCGGAGTGGCCCTGCACACACGCCCCGTAGTGCAAATCCGCCCCAGCGAGGAAGTTCCCCCCCACCGTGTCCAGGTGGAAGCTCGCTTTCTGGCAGGTGAACAAGCCGTTTCTGTTGAGCCAGGGATGACTCAGGAACTGCCCATAGCGCAACGAGCTGCAGTCGTCCCCCAATCTTCGCCTGCCCCCGCCGAGAAGCCACAGCCTCCCCACTGTACGCTGCACTACGCCGGATGCCGCATCCCCATCACGGAACCGCTTGTTTCATTGGGCCGCAGCCTGGATAACGACATTATCGTCAGCGAACCCCAGGTCTCCCGTCGCCACGCCCAGCTCCGCCGCCGCTATGGACGCTATACCTTGTACGATCTCGGTTCCAGCGGGGGTACGACGGTGAACGGTCAGCCGGTGCAGGAGTGCGCCCTGGCCGACGGTGATGTGATTGCCCTGGCGGGAGTGGAGCTGGTTTTTGAAGCGAAAGCGTAGGACGGGATGCCATCCCGTCCTTGATTCGTTGTCACACCCAGGAGAAGACCCTTGTCACTGGACGTCGCCATTTTTCTCTTACGCCTGACCCTGGCCGCTATCCTGTACGCCTTCCTGGGCGTTGTTTTCATCGTCATCTGGCGCGACCTGCGGGCGGTGAGCCGGCGCGCGGAAGAGACGACTGGCGAGCACTTGGGCTGCCTGATGGTGGTCGCCGCCGGGGAGACGCCTCTGCTGCCTGGTCAACGCCTGCCGCTGGCTCCCCTCACCTCCCTGGGCCGCGCTGTGACCAACACCGTGGTGATCCCCGATGCTTTCGCCTCGGCGCAGCACGCCCTGCTCACCTGGCGCGCGGGTCGCTGGTGGCTGGAAGACCTGGGATCGAAGAACGGCACGTTGCTCAATGACGAGCCCATCCCGGCCAACGGGCCGGTGGTCGTCGGGCCAGGGGACGTGATCGGCATCGGCCAGGTGCGGTTGAAGCTGGAGGTGGATTGATGGAAGAAGCGAGGAGCAAGGGGCAAGAGGCAGAAGGGTTGCGGGTGCTGGTGGCCCTGCCGCGGCCCATTGTTACTTTGTTGACCGAGGAGAATGGCGAGATCGTACCAGTGGCACGATGGGACCGGGCACGTGGGGTCAACGCCGTGCCGCCCCTGCGCGAGACACCCAAGCTGGATGCCATCATCGGGGCGCTGCAGGATCGTCCCGTCCACCTGACCCTCCTGCGCCAGGCCACCGTTGAGGCTCTGCAGGATGCCCTGCGTGACCAGCCTCACGTCTTCGTCCTCGACACTCATGGGGACGAGAATGGCCTGTTGTTGTTCGAAGGGCCCTGCGGCGAGACGAACCCCCTGCTCGCCATCGAACTGGGAACCATGCTCGCCCGGCGGGGTGTGCGTCTGGCCGTCCTCTCCGCCTGTTATTCCAAAGTTGCCGCCCAGGCGGTGCGCCAGGCCGGGGTGCCGCTGGCTGTGGGCATGACAGAGAGCATCTACGAGGATGCCGCCGCCGCTTATCTGGCTGCTCTCCTCGGCGCCCTGGCCTGCGGCGATTCCCCCCACGATGCCCATCAAGACGGGCTGACTCGCCTGCGCACCCGTTTTGACCGCCGCCCGTACGAGATTGTACTGCCCTGCTTGCTGGCCACCAATGCCAACCAACCGTTGCTGCCCCGTAGGACCAGCTTAAGCTTGTCCTGCTTCGCGGATAACACCCCACCATTGCCCCAGCCGGAACCGGAACTGCCGGTGGCCCACCTCTTTGGCCGCGAGCTGGACCAGGTGTGGATCCAACGCCTCCTCCTGGAGGGCGACGGCCGGCTGGTGACGCTGACCGGCACGGGCGGCATCGGCAAGACGGCACTGGCCCGCACTAGAGCGCCCCATTGTCGAAGCCATCTGCCAGAAACTGGACCGCGTACCGCTGCACATCGAGCTGGTCGCCTCCCATCGGATAGCACCGGCCGAGATCCTGGAGGGATTGGACGACACCGCCCGCGCCCACCGCCTGACCGCCGCCGCCCGTCCCGATTTGCCAGAACGCCAGCGCAGCATGTTGCTGAGCTTCTACTACACCTGGGAGCGGCTGAGCGCGGACGCCCAAAAGACCTGGGCCGTTTTCGCTGCCGTTTTCGCCCCCGGTGCCGATGCTGCTGCCCTGCGCGCCGTGGCCGCTGGCGCATGGGATACCGACGCTGGGTTGGAGGAAGCCACTGCCTGGCACGTGCTGCAGCGGGAGGAGGTGGCCGGGCGCAGCCGTTACTACATGGTGGCCACCACCGCCGAGTTTGGCCGTGAGCGGGCCGGGGAAGCGGAGACCGGCCTGGACCTGCCCACCCTGCGCCGCCGCCATGCCGAGTACTACCTGACCGCCGCCCGCCGCTTTGATGAGACGCCCATGGAGAACTGGCGGGCGCTGGAGCCGGACCTGGACAACATTGCCACAGGCTTCGAGACGGCGATTGTCGCGATGGAGGCTACCCTGGGCGCGCCATTGGACGACCTGCTGTCTGGATGGGAATCACAGCTCAAGCGCCGGACAGAAGAGGGTGAAGGTAGCCTGGCCGGGGAGTACGCTCTGGCGCTGAAGAACTTCGTTTTCCGGCGGCGACCGGCGCAGGGCGAGCGCTGGCTGCGGGCTGGGCTGGTGGCCTGGGCTGCTGCCGGGCACGGGCAGAGGGTAGCTCTCTTCTGCAACGAACTCGGCCTCATTCACAAAGCGCGGGGGGACTACGCGGCGGCCCTGGAGTGGTACGGCAAGAGCGTGGCGATCAAGGAAAAGCTGGGCGACCAGGCCGGGCTGGCCACCACCTACAACAACATCGCTTCCATCCACTATGCGCGGGGGGACTACGCGGCGGCCCTGGAGTGGTACGGCAAGAGCGTGGCCATTTTCGAGCGCCTGGGAGCCAAGGCCAGCGCAGCAACCCTGCAGAAAAACATAGAGGTGCTCAAAGAAACCATGAGGCGGCAACCGTAGCGTCGCCCCTGGCGGGCGACGTCGGCGGGGACAAGCCCCGCCGCTACAACCTTCTAACCTTCCAACCTTTCAACACGAAAGCGTCGCCCCTGGCGGGCGATGTCGGCGGGGACAAGCCCCGCCGCTACAACCTTCCAACCTTCCAACACAAAAGGAGGACTCTCATGGGCAACATGGACAAACCAACCATCGCCGTCATCGGCGGCACCGGCGTCTACGACGTGGAGGCGCTGCAGGACGTGCAGGAAGTGCGGGTCAGCACCCCCTTCGGCGACCCGTCGGACGTCATCACCATCGGCACGTTGAACGGCGTGCGCGTGGCTTTCCTGCCCCGTCACGGGCGTGGCCACCGCATCCTGCCCACCGAGGTCAACTCGCGGGCCAATATCTACGCGCTGAAGACGCTGGGCGTGGAGCGCATCATCTCCGTCTCTGCCTGCGGTTCCCTGCGCGAGGACTTCGCCCCCCGTCACGTGGTCATCCCCGACCAGATTTTCGACCACACCCGCGCTCGCGGGCCCTACACCTTCTTCGGGCGGGGCATCGTCGGCCATATCGGCTTCGCCGAACCCTTCTGCCCTCACCTCAGCTCCCTGCTGGCCGATGCGGTGGAACAGGCTGGGGGCACGGTGCATCGTGGCGGGACTTTCATCACCATCGAGGGACCGCGCTTCTCCACCAAGGGCGAGTCCAACATCTACCGCCAGTGGGGTTGCGACATCATCGGCATGACCGCCGTGCCGGAGGCGCAACTGGCCCGCGAGGCGGAGATGTGCTACGCCACCATGGCCCACGTCACCGACTACGACGTGTGGCACGAGACCGAGGAGACGGTCACCGTGGCCATGATTATCGAGAACCTGCGCGCCAACACTGCCCTGGTTAAAAAGGCCATCGCCACCGTCCTGCCTCTCATCCCCGCCGAACGACCTTGTGAGTGCGGCTCGGCCCTCAGCGCGGCCATCGTCACCCAACGCGACCTCATCCCGCCGGACGTGAAAGAGGAGCTGAAGCCCATCATTGGCAAGTATGTCTAACGTGAAACATGAAACGCGAAGCGTGAAACGTGAAACACGCAACACGCAACACGCAACACGCAACGTAACAGGACTGACCCTGCTGGCTCTGGCCATACTCTTCACCGGCACCGGCTTCGTTTCGCTCAGCCTGGTGGAGCGGGGATACGTGGCCTGGGGCACACTGTGGCCGGCCATAGTGCTGGGCGGGGCATCACTGGCAGCCTGGGCTGTGCTGCGTCGCTGGCTGCCGGCGGGCGACCCGCTGCTTCTGCCCATCGCCGCCCTGCTCTGTGGGCTGGGTCTGGTGCTCATTGCCCGCCTGGCTCCCAACTTCCTGGGGCGGCAGGTGCTGTGGGTGGTCCTGGGCCTGGGAGCGATGCTGGCTGTGGCCCTCCTGCCCCCCGCACCCTATAACCTGCGCTGGCTGCAGCGTTACCGCTACACCTGGCTCACCCTGGGCCTGCTACTGCTCAGCCTGACCCTGCTCTTCGGCGTCAATCCCTCGGGGTACGGGGCCAGGCTGTGGTTGGGCTTGAGCCGGCTCTACTTTCAGCCCTCGGAGCTGCTCAAAGTGGTCATGGTCGTTTTCCTGGCCAGCTACCTGGCCGAGAAACGAGAGCTGTTAGCCGTGGGCGGGACGCGGATCGGCCGCTGGCGGCTGCCTCCCTTGCCCCACCTGGGACCGCTGCTCCTGATGTGGGGCTTCTCCGTGGTCCTTTTGGGCTGGCAACGGGACCTGGGCGCGGCCTTGCTCTTCTTCGGCACCTTCCTGGCCATGCTCTATGCGGCCACCGGGCGCGAGGTCTACATCTGGGTGGGGATGGGCCTTTTCCTCGTCAGTGCCATCGTCGGATACCAGCTTTTCGATCACGTGCGCCTGCGGGTGGACGCCTGGTGGAACCCCTGGCCGGAGGCCAGCGGACGCGCTTTTCAGATCGTGCAATCGCTGCTGGCCTTCGCCGCCGGCGGAGTGCTGGGCCAGGGGCTGGGCCAGGGCTATCCCATTTTCATCCCCGTCGTCCACTCCGATTTCGCTTTCGCCGCCATCGGCGAGGAGCTGGGTCTGCTGGGCACGCTGGCCGTGGTCATCCTGTTCGCTATTCTGGTGTATCGCGGTTTCCGCGCTGCTCTGGCTGTAAGAGATACCTTCGCTGCCCTGCTGGCCACGGGCTTGAGCACCATGCTGGGTCTGCAGGCGCTGGTGATCATGGGGGGCACGCTCAAAATCGTGCCCCTCACCGGCGTGACTTTGCCCTTTGTCAGCTACGGGGGCAGTTCACTGCTGATCAGCTTCGTCATGCTGGGCTTGCTGCTGCGCATCAGTGCCATAAGCGAGGAGGCTGGCCATGCGCAGTAACATTCGGCGGCTGGTCGCCATTCTACTGGCCGGGTTCCTGCTGGTGGGATTGACTGCGGGCTACTGGCAGGTCATCCGCGCGCCGGAACTCCTGTCCCGTGCCGACAACCCCCGGCTGGTGATAGCCGAGCAGCGAGTACAGCGTGGGCGCATCCTCGACCGCAACGGTGCAGTGTTGGCTTACAGCCGGGTTAATGATGACGGAACCACGGAGCGCGTGTATCCTTACCCCGAAATGGTGCACGTCACCGGCTTCTACAGTCTGCGCTACGGTGTGTCGAACATCGAGGCCACCTACGACGACGTGCTGCGCGGTCTGAGCGGTCGCCCTGCCCTGCCAGCTTTGATAGATAACCTGCTGCATCGGCCTCAGATCGGGTTCGATGTTATGTTAACTATAGATGCGGAGTTGCAGGCCGTGGCTGATGCCGCTTTGGGCGACCGGAAAGGAGCGATCATTGTCCTCGACCCGCGCACAGGGGCTATCATGGCTCTGGTCAGTCATCCTGTTTACGATCCCAACCGTCTGGATGAGATATGGGAAACGTTACGGGATGCGCCGGACACCCCCCTGCTGAACCGGGCCACGCAAGGGTTGTATCCGCCGGGCGAGGAATTGGAAGAACTCGGAGCGGTTGGGGAGCTCGAGGAAATTGGGGAACTGAGGGAACTTGAGGGAATCGGGGAGCTGGGGGAACTCAAGGGGATGGTGACCCCGTTACAAATGGCTCTCGTCACCGCCGCGGTGACCAATGGCGGACAGGTGCCGGATGTCCATCTGGTACAAGCCGTGCAAGATAGTTCCGGGCATTGGCACGAGCCAGTGCGGGTGGCTCCTCGTGCAGTACTCTCTCCCTCTACTGCCGACCGATTGCGGGCAACGATGATTCTTAACGGGGAGGAGCTGTCGGGAATGACCATAGCCGGGAAAACCGGCACTGCCCAGGTGAGCGAGGAGGGCCAACTACCCCACGCCTGGTTCGTCGGCTTTGCCCCGGCGGAAGCGCCCCAGGTGGTCATCGTGGTGCTGGTGGAAAACGGGGGTGACGGCGGTCGCGTGGCCGCGCCCGTGGCGCGAGAGATACTGGAGCACATCTTCGGCATCAACAACCCGTGAGACCGATGGTGTACTTCGCATAGTTTATAGCTATCTTTCAGAAAACCGAAATAAGCGCCTTAGTTTTCATTTCTATGACTACGCGAAGTATTTACCCGGAAAAAAGACCCGGTGCCAAACGCAACCCTCTCCACTGTTACGTGCAAGCAGGCTGAAAGCCTGCCCTACTCCTTGCCCCACGGGTGTATTTCACTAACTGAAACGCACCCGCCTCCACCTGCGGCTTGCCTATCAGCCCAATTTCTGCTACAATGCACCCTGCCGCAAAACACCGCCCTTTTTCAGCAAAGTGCCCTGCAGGTAATCGTGGAGGTGCTTTTTCGGCCACAGAACCACACAGAATAATGAAACTTTCTGGAAAATCTGTGTGTTTCTGTGGCGAAATTGAATCGTCCACGGTTAAGTAGGGCGTTACCTCTCTGCAGTGAGCTTTCCCTTACTTGTCAAACCCAAGATCAGGAGGACAAAGATGTTAATCACCAATGGCACGCTGGTCACCCTGGGCCAGCAGAACGAGGTTATCTTCGACGGCGCTCTGCGCATCGAAGGAGAGCGCATCACCGCCATCGGTAAAAGCGCCGACCTGCGCCGCGCTTATCCCGACGAGGAGGAACTGGACGCCGAGGGCCGCCTGATCATGCCCGGCCTGATCTGCGCCCATACTCACTTCTACGGCGCTTTCGCTCGCGGTATGGCCATCCCCGGCGAAGCGCCCAGCAATTTCCCCCAGATTCTGGAACGCCTGTGGTGGCAACTGGACAAGGCCCTGGACCTGGAGGGCAGCCGCTACAGCGCCCTGGTGTGCCTGGTGGACGCCGTCAAACACGGGGTGACCACCTTGATTGACCACCACGCCAGCCCCAACGCCATTGACGGCTCCCTGGACGTGCTGGCCGAGGCCACGCTTCAGGCCGGAGTGCGTGCCTGTCTGTGCTACGAGGTCACCGACCGCGATGGCCCGGACAAGATGCAGGCCGGGATTGACGAGAACGTGCGTTTCATCCGCCGCGCGCGCCGGGAGGCCAATACCCTGCTGGCAGGCACCTTCGGCCTGCACGCCTCGCTGACCCTCTCGGACGCCTCGCTGGAGAAATGCGTGGCTGCGGCACAGGACCTGGACGTAGGCTTTCACATTCACGTAGCCGAGGACAAAGCCGATCAAGAGGACAGCCTGCGACGCTCAGGTATGCGCGTGGTGGAACGTCTGCACAAGTTGGGTATCCTCGGCCCCCAAACTGTAGCGGCCCACTGCGTCCATGTGGACGAGCACGAACTGGAATTACTACGCGAAACAAACACGCGCGTGGTGCACAACCCCCGTTCCAACCAGAACAACGCCGTGGGCACCGCCGACGTGCCCCTCATGCTCGCCAAGGGCATCCGCGTGGGACTGGGCAACGACGGCTTCTCCAACAACATGTTCACCGAGATGCACGCCTGCTACCTCATCCATAAACTGAGCAAGCGCGACCCGCGGGTGATGGGCGCGGACACAGTGCTGCAAATGGCTTTCACCCACAACGCCGAAATCGCGGGACTGTTCTTCCCCGGCCCGTTGGGCACGCTCGAACCCGGCGCCCTAGCCGATGTCATCCTGGTGGATTATCACCCCACCACCCCGTTGAACGCGGGCAACCTGCCCTGGCACATCATCTTTGGCGTGGACGGCACGGGCGTGGACACAACCATCGTCGGTGGCAAGGTGTTGATGCGCCACCGCGAGCTGCTCACCCTGGACGAGGAAGCCATCACCGCCCGCTCGCGGGAACTGGCCGCCGAGACGTGGCAGCGCGTGACGCAGACGTAGCGTCGGGGCTTGCCCCCGACGACGTCGCCCACAAGGGATGACGAAATGCCGTAGCGTCGGGGCTTGCCCCCGACGACGTCGCCTGCCCCCATGACGTCGCCCACAAGGGGCGACGCTACGACTACGACGTCGCCCGCAAGGGATGACGAAATGCCGTAGCGTCGGGGCTTGCCCCCGACGACGTCGCCTGC
>JANLFX010000007.1:0-36525 GCA_024653325.1 Anaerolineae bacterium | reverse complement strand
CCCCATGACGTCGCCCACAAGGGGTAACGCGATGCGCAATTCGCAATTTGAGGAGGAATCATGTCCGATAGAATGAACGTGCAACCGTTGGAAGTGCTTCTCGACTGGATTGTGAAAGAATACGAGGCCAATCAGACGATATTCGGCATTCATCGCTCGCTTTTTTACACCCCCAGGCCAGACAGCCCCTACGCCATCACCGACCTCTTTGGTCATTACCTGGCCACGCCCATCGGACCAGGAGCCGGGCCGCACACCCAGCTCGCCCAGAACATCGTCTGCGCCTGGCTCTCCGGCGGACGCTTCATCGAACTGAAGACGGTGCAGATCATGGACGAGCTGGAGATACCCCGCCCCTGCATTGACATGGAGGACGAGGGCTACAACGTCGAGTGGTCACAGGAGCTGAAGCTGGAGCAATCGGCCAGCGAGTACATCAAGGCCTGGGTGCTGATCCACGTGCTGCGCCGGATGCTGGGCTTCGAGGGTCGCGTGCCCTTCGGCACCATTTTCAACATGAGCGTGGGCTACAATCTGGAGGGCATCCAGCACCCACGCATGACCCGCTTCATGGATCGTCTACAGGATGCATCCGCGGAAATCGCCGAGATGCAAGCCCTCCTCGAAAAGCGGTTCCCTCAATTCGCCGGGCTGGACATCCCCACTCGCATCACCAACAACGTCACTCTCTCGACCATGCACGGCTGCCCGCCGGACGAGATCGAGGCCATCGCCAAATATCTGATGGAACAGCGCGGCCTGCACACCACGGTCAAGCTGAATCCTACCCTATTGGGCAAGGACGCGGTGATGCACATCCTGCACGAGCACCTGGGCTTCCACGAGATACACATCCCCGATAGGGTGTTCGACCACGATTTGCAATACGACCGCGCCGTGGAGTTGATCACATCCCTGCAGGCGGTGGCGGCTGCCCAGGGGCTGAGCTTCGGCATCAAGCTGAGCAACACGCTGGCTATGGCCAATCACAAGGGCCTGCTCCCCGGCGAGGAGATGTACATGTCGGGGCGCGCGCTGTATCCCATCACCATGAATCTGTTCAACAAGCTGGCCCATGAGTTCAATGGTGCCCTCAACGTCTCATACTCAGCCGGAGCCGACGCTTTCAATCTGACGAACATCCTGGCCTGCGGCGCTCGCCCGGTGACCGTGGTCTCGGACCTGCTGAAGCCGGGGGGCTACTCGCGGATGCGGCAATACCTGGAAAACCTGGAAGAGGACATGCAGGAACGCGGGGCGAGGAATTTGGAGGAACTGGCCGGGGACAGGCTGGCCAACCTGGAGCGCGAGGCGGCGCGGGCGCTGACAGAGCCCCGTTACAAGAAGGACTACCACCCCTATGGCTTGCCCAAGGTCGCAAGCGGGCTGGGCCCCTTCGACTGCGTCGTCGCTCCCTGCGTGGAACAGTGCGCCATCCGCCAGGACGTGCCGGAGTACGCCTGGTGGATCGCCCAGGGCGAGTACGACAAGGCACTGGCCGTGATCCTGGCCCGCAACCCGCTGCCCGGCGTCACCGGCTACGCCTGCACCCACCTGTGCCAGACCCGCTGCACGCGCAACAACTACGATCAGCCGGTGGCCATCCGTGCCCTGAAGCGCTTCGCCGCTTTCAAATCAGCGAATCAGCAAATCAGCGAATCAGCAAATCAGCAAATCAGCGAATCAGCGAATCAGCAAATCAGCAAATCAGCAAAGCGGCGAGTCGGCAAATCGAAAAAGGTGGCGATTATCGGCAGCGGGCCATCGGGATTGGCGGCGGCCTGGGTGCTGGCCCTGCACGGTGTAGAGGTGACCATCTACGAGGCCAGGAACAAGCCAGGGGGCATGTTAAGCTGGGCCATCCCGCCCTTCCGCCTGCCCGATGAAATCGTCGAGGAGGACATCGCGCGCCTCCAGACCTTGGGGGTCACAATCGAACTCAATCACCCAATCATCAGCCCGCCGGAGGAGCTTTTAGAGCAGGGCTTCGACGCGGTCTACATCGCCACGGGAATGCAGAAAGACGCCCGCATGGGCATTGCCGGTGAGGATGGACAGGGGGTATACGATGCTCTGAGCTTCCTGGCCAAAGTGCGCCAGGGCGAGCGGGTTGATCTGGGCCGTCGCGCCCTGGTTATCGGCGGGGGTAACTCAGCCATTGACGCCGCCCGCGCCGCCAAACGGCTCGCCACCGAGGTAATCATCGTTTACCGGCGTACCCGCGCCGAGATGCCGGCCATCGAGGAGGAGATCAAAGAAGCACTGGATGAGGGGGTGACCCTGGAGGAGCTGGCCTCTCCCATCCGCGTGATTCTGGAGAAGGGTCGAGTGGTCGCCCTGGAGTGCGTCCGCAACCGCCTGGGCGAGCCGGAGGCAGATGGTCGCCGCCGTCCCGTGCCCATCGCCGGCAGCGAGTTCAAGCTCGAAGCCGATTCGATCATCGTGGCCATCGGGCAGCGCCCCGAGGTGACCTTCCTCGAGGGCAGCGCCATCACTCTGAGCGAGCGAGGCACCATCCCCACCGACCCGCAGACCTGCGCCACGAGCGCGGCGGGCATCTACGCCGGCGGGGATATCGTCCGCGGCCCGGCGACCATTATCGAAGCCATTGCCGACGGTCGGCGCGCCGCCGAGGCCATCTGCAAGCAGTGGGGACTGAGTGCCGACCGGCCCGCCACCGAGTTCCCCCGCCTCTCGGAAGCGGACATCGTGGCACTCAAGCAGAAGCGGGCGCGGAAGGAACTTCAGCACGGCGCGGCGCTGCTCCCCCTCGAGCAGAGAAGAGGTTTTGAGTTGGTGGAGGCAACCCTGACCGAGGAGGCCGCCCGCCGCGAAGCAGCCCGCTGCCTCCAATGCTCTGCCCTGTGCGACAAGTGCGTCGAGGTGTGTCCCAACCGGGCCAATTATGCCTTCTTCGTCACGCCAGTCACATACACCCTGCCGCGCCTCGTCTGCCGGCAAGGGAAGATAGAGACCGAGGGGCAAGAGGTCTTCCACGTCACTCAAAGCCGCCAGATCATCCACGTGGACGATTTTTGCAACGAGTGCGGCAACTGCGCGACCTTCTGCGTGCACCAGGGCAAGCCCTACACGGACAAGCCCCGGCTGTTCCTCCAGGAAAGTGATTTCGCCTTGGAGGAAGATAACGCCTTTCACATCCAGCGCAGCGCAGGAGGCTGGACGATCAGCAGTCGCCAGGGAGGACGGGAAGCCCGGCTATCGCTGCAAAAGGGCGCGGTGACTTTTGAGGATGAAAACCTGTGCCTGGAGCTTTCTCCTGAGAATCTCGACATCATGGCAACGCAGGTGAAGCAAGAGTTTGCGGGTGAGGTCTCACTGCTCGGCGTGGCAGAGATGTACGTCATCCTCAAAGGGGTGACCACTTCCCTGCCCTTCCTGCCTTTTGAAATGTGATGCAGGCAATGTGGGAACTATGGCATCAGGTGCTGGATGCACCATGAATAGCGTCTCTTGATCCGGGCGAGTTCTCTGTCAACGAATGGTAGAACGAATAAACGAATGACTATCACCGCGTGTCTATTCGTTTATTCGTTGGATATTCGTTAACAGTATGTTGCCCGACTAAAGCCCCCATCCATTCTGAACCACCACAAATCTCGCAATTAATTGTAGAGAGAATCGTGAACGAGCCTAAACTGTGGACCTTCACGAAGCGTTGAGCATTAAACCCGGCGACGTGGTAACCTTGGTCGGCGCGGGAGGCAAGACCACCGCCGCCATGCGCCTGGCGGACGAGATTGCCGCTGCGGGTGGACGGGCTGTGTTCACCACGACGACCAAAATCTTCGAGCCTGTCCCCCGCGCAGACGAGGCACTGTTGGTGACGGACGACGAGGCGGAATTGCCGGCCCGCGCTCCCGAACTGCTGGCGTCGTACCCCAAGTTGTTCGTCGCCGCCCGGCGACTAACCGAAGCCGACCCTGATTTCGCGGCCTCTTACCCCTGGGCGGTGCAGGCTCACAAGGTCGCCGGGCCGCCGCCAGAATGGATTGACCGCCTGGCCTCTGCCCTGCCGGGCGTGACCATCCTGGTCGAAGCGGATGGGGCAAAACACCGCCTGCTCAAAGCTCCGGCCGCTTACGAGCCGGTAGTGCCCGCCAGCACCACCCTGCTCGTGCCCATGGCCGATCTGGAGGTGCTGGGTAAGCCGTTGACCGATGAGTACGTCCACCGCGCTGCCCTGGCCGCCGCACTGCTGGCCGTGGACGAGGGCACAGCAATAACCGAGGAAATGGTGGCCAAGCTGCTCGCTCATCCTCAGGGAGGACTGAAAGGTGCACCACCCCAGGCGCGCGTCGTCCCCCTGCTCCATCAGCGTCGCGGAATCACTCCCACCCCGCAGGCGGAAAAAGTCGCTCGCCTGCTGCTGGCTCACCCTTCCATCGGACGGGTCGTGGTCGCGGCGCTGCGCGCTCAAAAGCCGGTTCTAGGCGTTTTCACCCCGGAGCGCGTCGCAGCCATCATTCTGGCCGCGGGCACTTCCACGCGCATGGGTCAGCCCAAGCAATTGCTGTCCTGGGGCGGCAAACCCATGCTCCAGCACGTGGTGGATACCGTGCGCTCCGCTCCTGTGGACCAGGTGGTGCTGGTGCTGGGCCACCACGCCCCGCAGATCCTCGACGCGCTGGACCTGAGCAGCCAGCCTCCGCCCCCCGAAACGCGGGTAGTCGTCAACCCCGACCCCGCCAGAGGGCTGAGTAGCTCCGTGCAAGTCGGGCTATCCGCGCTGGAAGAGGATATAAAGGCCGCGCTCTTCGTCCTGGCCGATCAACCGGCCATCACGCCGGAGATCATCGCTGCCATCGTGCAACGCTACCGTCAGACGCGCGCACCGGTCGTCGTGCCTGTGCATGGGGGTCGGCGTGGCAATCCCGTGCTATTCGCCCGCGAGACATTCCCCGCCCTGCTGCAGGTCCGCGACGACCAGGGCGGGCGGGCTATCCTGGCCCAATACGCGGCCCGCATCGAGCAGGTGGAGGTGGGGAGCGATGCCATCTTTCAAGACATTGACACCGTCGAAGATTACTCAGGCGCGATTCAGGTGCGACGCACTTCTTAAGTGCGTCGCACCTGGCACCTGGAACAAGGAGTTTTCATGGAACACTCAGACTACACCGCTACAGACTTATCCAAACTGCGAGACATACACAATCTCATCATTGACATGGACGGCGTGCTGTACCGCGGCAATGCGCCCATGCCCGGCCTGACCGATTTCTTCGCCTTCATGCGCGAGAAAGGTATTCGCTTCACCCTGGCCACCAATAACTCCAGCCGCACGCCTGAGGAGTACGTGGCCAAGCTGGCAGGGATGGGCGTCACCGTGAGCCCGGAAGACATTTTCACTTCCGGCATCGCCACGGCGGACTACCTGTCCAGCATCGCCCCGGCGGGCACCAAAGTCTACGTCATCGGCGCGGAGAGCCTGGCCGAGACCATGCGCCAGTACGGTTTCGAGGTCAGCGACCGGGACGCGGCCTGCGTTGTGGTCGGCATGGATACCCAGGTCACCTACGACAAGCTGCGCCGGGCCACGCTGCTCATCCGTGCCGGGGCGCGCTTCATCGGCACCAACCCCGACAAGACCTTCCCCTCCGAGGAAGGCATCGTGCCTGGCAACGGAGCCATCCTGGCCGCCATTGAAGCGGCTACCGGCATCACCCCATTGACTGTCGGCAAGCCAGAGCCCATCCTGTTCGAGATGGCCCTGAAGCGCATGTCCGCCGACCCGGCCCACACCGCCGCGCTCGGCGATCGCCTGGAGACGGACATCCTGGGCGGGATCAACGCCGGTCTGTTCACCATCCTTGTCCTCTCCGGCGTGGTCACCCGCGAGGAGTTGGCCGCCAGCGAGGTGCAACCCGATTTGGTTTTTGAGGACATTGACCACCTGCGCCACGCATGGTTGACAGTGCTCTAAAGCACAGCGCGAGAAACTGCACCTGCTCAGCCTAGCCGAGCGACAAGAGGCAGGGCCGTGATGACCTTTGGAAAAGCATAAAGCCTCCCGCAGGCTCGGAGCCTGCGGGAGGCTGCAGACAAGTGCGTCGCACCTCAGGGGGAACGCGCGGTGAACTTGCCATTACGCATGAGTTGTGGTACGATAAGACTACTATGCCATACTCCGATTACCTTCTCGACTTAACCTACCCCCAACTCCAGACCCTGCTCGCCTCCTGGGGCGAGCCCGCCTTCCGCGCCGAACAGGTGTGGGATTGGGTTTACAAACACCTGGCAGACGACTACGAGCAGATGCACAACCTGCCCAAGACGCTGCGCCAGCGTCTGGCCGATAAACTCGCCCTGCATACCCTCACCCCGCTCAATGAGCTGGTTTCCGCCGACCGGCAGACGCGCAAGGTGCTCCTCCGCCTGCACGACGGCCAGACCATCGAGGCGGTGCTGATGCGCTATCAACGGCGGCACACGGTGTGCATCTCTACCCAGGTGGGCTGTCCTATCCGCTGCTCTTTCTGCGCCACCGGGCAGAGCGGTTTCGAGCGCGACCTGACCCCTGGCGAGATCGTCGAGCAGGTGCTTTACTTCGCTCGTCAGCTCCAGGAGCGAGGTCAACACCTGACCAACGTGGTGCTCATGGGCATGGGCGAGCCGTTGTTGAACTACGACGCCACCTGGCAGGCCATCGAGACGCTGACCGACGAACGGGGTTTTAACCTGGGCGCGCGGCGGATCACCCTCTCCACGGCGGGAGTAGTGCCCGGCATCGAGCGCCTCAGCCAGGAAAAGTTGCAGGTGGGGCTGGCCATCTCGCTGCACGCCCCTACCGACGAGCTACGCAATCAACTCGTGCCCCTCAACCGCCGCTACCCCCTGGGCAAGCTCATCCCCGCCTGCCGCGCTTACGTCAAAGCCACGAGCCGGCGTGTCACTTTTGAGTACGCGCTGATCCACGAGGTCAACGACTGGAAAGCTCAGGCCCGCCAGTTGGCCACGCTGCTGGAAGGGCTGCTGTACCACGTCAATCTCATTCCCTTGAATCCCACCGCCGAGTGCGGATATAAACCCTCCTCGCCTTGGCGGGTGCGCGTTTTTCAGGAGGAACTTAACCGCCTGCGCGTGCCCAACACTTTGCGCCTGGGCCGGGGGATAGACATTCAAGCCGGCTGTGGTCAACTTCGTAGGTCGGGTTGCCAACCCGGCCCACTTGCGGGAGGTAAACCATGAACATCGGCATCATTCCCCTGGTCTCACCCATGCACGACCCGCTCCGCTTGGCGCAACAGACGCCGTGGCTGCGGGAGATCGAGCAGTCGGGCGGCTTCCGCTTCGAGTGGGGCACTCCCGATCAGCCTCCGCCAACGGACCTGCGGCTTTACTTCGTGCGCACCGGAGGCACAGAACAACAGTTCCGCACCCTGTACCGACACATCAGCGGACCGGTCTACCTGCTAGTGTACCCCGGGGAGAACTCGCTGGCCGCGTCCCTGGAGATACTCACTTACGTGCTGAGCATGGGTGGACGGGGAGAGATCATCCAGGGCTCACCACAAGCCATAGCCGAGCGGCTTATCCTGTTGACGCGCAGCGCCCACGCCCTGAAACGCCTGAGCCAGTGCCGACTGGGGATTATCGGACGCCCCTCGGACTGGCTGATCGGTAGCAACGTGGACGCGGACGCCGTCTACATGCGCTGGGGCACCGAATTGGTGGAGGTGCCCATGGCCGAGCTGAGAGCACTCATCCAACCCACCTCGCAACATGAGGACTGGCTGGTACAGGCAACCCAGTCCGCCACCTCCTGCGCCGCTCACGCGCCCGAATCCCTCGACTGGGTGCAGGGAATGTACACCGCCTTGCGAAAAATCCAGGAGAAATACCAGTTAGACGGGCTCACCGTGCGCTGTTTCGACTTGTTGAGCGACTTCGGACAGACAGGCTGTCTGCCCCTGGCCCGCCTGAACGATGAGGGCATCCCGGCCGCCTGCGAGGGCGACGTGCCCGCCCTGTTCGGCATGATGCTCACTTTCTACCTGACCGGCCAGGCCGCCTTCATGAGCAATCCCGCCGCCGTGGACCTGGAGCACAATCAGATGATTTTGGCCCACTGCACGGTGCCCATGACTCTGGTTAGCTCCTTCAGCCTGCCCACGCATTTCGAATCGGGGCTGGGGCTGGGCGTGCGCGGCAAGCTGTTCCCGGGACGATGTGCGTTGCTCAGAATAGGAGGCGCAGCGCTGGACCGGTACTGGCTGAGCGGCGGGGAGATAATCGAGAATCTGGAACGAAGCGACCTGTGCCGCAGCCAGATTCTGGTGCAGGTGGACGAGGACCTGAAGGCAATGTTGACCAATCCGCTGGGCAACCATCGCCTCGTCGTGCCGGGGGATTACGTGGAGATGTTCCAAACCTTCTTCGATCAGGCGGGGATATAGGTAGGTGCGACGCACTTGTAAAGTGCGTCGCACCTACCCTATGCTTCTAAATCACTCAGAAACTGCGAGATTCGCGCCTCGACCTCGGCCACATCTCTGAGGGCCAGCACCTCCTGCGCCAGCGCTTGGGCCTGGCGATACTCTAGCTGGCGGATCAAATGCTTGGCGAGGGGAATGGCGCGGGGATTCATGCTGAACTCGTCCAGCCCCAGACCCAACAGGATGGGAATCGCCATGCGTTGACCGGCCATCTCGCCGCATACCCCTACCCACTTGCCCGCCGCGTGCCCGGCCTCGATCACGGTGCGGATCAACCGCAGAACCGCCGGGTCCAGCGCATGGTAGAGGTAACCCACCCGCTCGTTGCCCCGGTCAACGGCCAGGGTATACTGGGTCAGATCGTTCGAGCCAATGCTGAAAAAATCCACCTCTGGGGCGAGAATGTCGGCAGCGATGGCCGCCGCCGGGGTCTCGACCATGATTCCCACTTCCACCTGATCGGCAAACGGAACGCCATCCGCTTCCAGGCTACGCCGCGCCTGATCAAGAGCCTCTCGGGCACGCAGTATCTCCTCACGAGTGGCCACCATGGGGAACATGATTTTCACGTTGTGCCCCACGCCAGCGCGCAAAATGGCCCGCAATTGGGGTTGGAAAATATCCGGCCTTTCCAGGCAAAGGCGAATGGCCCGCACGCCCAAAAAAGGGTTCAACTCCGGGCCGATGTCCAGGTATGGCAACTGTTTGTCCCCGCCAACATCCAGGGTGCGCACAATGAGCGGGCGCTGGCCCATCACCTCAGCGATAGCCCGATAAGCAGCAAACTGTTCTTCCTCGTCGGGCAGGGTCGTCCGTTCCAGGTACAGGAACTCAGTGCGCAACAATCCGACCCCTTCCGCCCCGTACTTGATGGCCTCTTGCGCTGAATCCACGTCCCCGATATTGGCCACCACCTCCACCTGCCGCCCGTCCCGGGTAACAGCCGGTTCCTCGGTTCTTTCCATGGCCACAGCCTGCACAGTAGCCAACCGCTCCTGGCGCGTGCGATAGGCATTCACCGTCTCTGGGGAAGGGTCTATCTCCACCACACCGGTTTCCCCATCCAAGGCCAGCGTGATCCCCGAGGACACGGTCAGTATCGCCCCTCCCAGGCCGACCACCGCCGGGATGCCCCACATGCGGGCCAATATCGCCGTGTGCGAGGTGGAACCGCCCAACGCGGTGCACAACCCGCGCACCCGCTCCCGGTCCAGGAGAGCCGTCTCGGAAGGGACTAAATCATCAGCTACGACGATAACCGGTTCTGGCAACCGGCTGAGCTGGGGCTGTTCGACGCCCATGAGAATAGCCAGCAGCCGATGGCCCACATCGCGCACATCGGCGGCCCGGGCGCGCATCAATTCGTCACCCAGACCCTCGAAACGGTTCACCCATTGGCTTATGATCTCGCTGACGGCAAACTCGGCATTGCAGCGCTCGGCGGCAATCTTGCCCTCTACGGCGCGGAGCAATTCCGCGTCCTCCAGCATCATGCGGTGAAATTCGAAAATGCGCCCGGTCTGCTCATCGGCAGCCGCGGACACTCGCTGCTGTATTTCATCAAGCTGCTGGCTGGCGACATCCAGCGCCTGCCGAAAGCGGTTTATCTCGGCTTGAGGATCGTCCACCGGACGTTGTTCCACGCGCAGGTCGGGTCGCCGATAAACAAAAGCCGGAGCGATAGCATATCCCTCCGATGCACCGATCCCCTGCACACGGGAAGGAGGCGGGCCAGATGGAACGGTCAACGTCAGAACCGGCGGCGGCGCGAGACGGGGTGGCGCCGTCACCCCTTCCATCTCGCCGAAACCGGCCTCCACCAATGCGCGCAGGGCGGCGATAGCCTCATCAGCGTCATCGCCCTGAGCCACGATGCGAATGCGCTCACCCTGGCGGGCAGTGCCCTGGCTGGCCACCTGCATCATGCTCTTGGCGTCCACCGGCTGCCGGTTCTGAGACACGTTCTGCACGGTGATTTTCGATTTGAATTGGACGGCGGTCTGCACGAAGAGGGCCGCAGGGCGGGCGTGCAGTCCCACCGGGTTAGGGACAATCAGTTCGACGCTGCGCGAGGGGCCGGCTGGCGCAGGTGCAGCTTCCATTGGAGGGGCAAGGGGTGCTTCCTGAGGAATTTTGGGGAGCTCCATAGCGGTCTCGGCGGCGTGTTGAACCTTGTCCAGATCGTCGCCCAGGGAGGCGGCCACGGCCGCAGCGATAGCTCCCTCTACCAAAGGGGCGTTGCTCAAACGAATGCGCTCCCGCCGTTCTGGGGACAGCATCTCCAGCAACATCTGGGTGGTCATCACCGCGCTACCCAGGTCCATTAAAACAAGGACGCCGTCATCGCTGTACACGGCGTCCACCGCTTGTTGGATTCTATCGAAGCTGGTGCCCAGGCTGCCATCTTCCAGGCCACCGGCAGCCGCAATGGGCAGATCGGCCCGTGCGCTCATCTGGCTGGCCAGCGCGCAGACGCCCTGCGCCAGTTCCTGGCTGTGTGCTACGACGACGATACCGACCAATCTGACCTCCCTTGCTACAGAACACGCAATACGTAATCGGATCAGGCAGTAGAAGTGAGGGCAGCCATCAGCTCGCGGCAATATGCTGGAATATCAGGCACCACCCGCCCCCAGACCACGTTGCCCTGACGAAAGGCCGGTTCATCCACCCATACCGCCCCCGCATTGACCAGGTCATCCTTGATGCCCAACGACCCGGTGGCCTTCATCCCGCGCACAATCCCCGCCGAGATGAGCACCAACCCGGCGTGGCAGATGGAACCCACGACCTTGCCCTGCTCGTACATACCGCGCACCAGGGACGTGACTCCCTCGTAGCGACGCAATTTATCCGGCGCCCATCCGCCGGGGACAAGCACCGCATCGAAATCGTCGGGACTCACGTCATCGGCAGCCACGTCCGCTGTGGCCGGCAGGCCGCCAGACTTGCTCATGTAAGTCTCCCCCGCCTTGAGGCCCACCACAGTGACCTCAGCACCCTCCTCCTGCATGCGCATCACCGGCACCCAGAACTCCAGGTCCTCGTATGCCGGGCCAACCAAAGCGGCAATTCGTTTCCCTTGAAGCCTCATTTTCCCCTCTCCATTTTCGACAGGCCGGGCAATCGTCCACTTCCACGGCCTGAGATTCAGCATTCTCTCCCTGCCCTACGTAACCCACCGCCCCACACCGGCAGGCATACCAGCCTTCCCGCACGGCCGCAAAAGGCAGGCGTGGTTTCGTCAGATCAATGACCTCCACCCCACTCTTCCAGCGGGCGTTGGTGATCAGTCGCCGGCAGCCTGCCGCCCGCAGCCGCTCGAAATACTCGCCAAAGTGCTGGCAGTGGCGCATGAGCAGCACGGCAACAGTCACCCCAGGCGGGATAGCCACGTCCAGGGCATTGGCACAGACGACATGCAAATTACGCGGCAAATCAAAACCAATGATGCCGAGCGCCGTTCCCACCACAACGGGGTTGACCTCCACGGCGTACACACGGCGCACTCGCCCGGCCATCATCAGCGCCAACCGCAGGTCACCCGCGCCCAGATCCAGAACCACATCGTCTGGACCGATGTCCTGCAGAACCTGGGAGTAGGTCTCGTCGTCGTATGGACTGAACCAGCCCTCCCAATCGGACAGGCCATGTCGAGCGGCGAAATCGGTAAAGCCTTCTCGAAACTGAACCCGGTTCCTCTCGGTGCCGGCCGTCAGGCGACGGATCACCTCCTCCACATCCACTCTCCCACCTCGCGATCCCGCCACGCCCAAGGCCAGGCACAATTGTGTCAGCGGCGAGTACCGCTTTCCTTCAGGTTTTGGGCAATGACCTCGGCCTCGCGGAACAGCATCTCCAGGGGCGAGGGCATTTTGCGCTTTTTCTGCTCCTCACCAGATTCTGACTCAGGCATAGCCTCCTGCGGAGTCGGCTCTTCTTCAACCTTTTGAACCTGACCCGGCAGTTCGTTCACGAAACTTCTCCATTCCTCGCGCAGTTACCCATCCTTGCGTTTTTTGAGAATCGGCCACCCCGATCGTTGCATCAACGCGATCCAAAATCCGATCCAGGCCACCGGGAATATGATCATGCTCGCGGTGCGCCCCACCACGTAGAACATATACTCGCTGATAAGCAAAGGCACGAGAAATATTAGAACCCAGCCCCACAAGGGAATCCAGGTAAACTTGCGGGGCCGTTCTGCCTGAGGCTGGGCCACAGTCGGTTGCCTCTGATCTGGCGGTGATTCTTGCTCTTTACGTTTCTTATCCCGCCTCTTGGCTTTCGTCATCAGTCAATCCTGTTCCCGTAGGGGCGCAATGTGCTGCGCCCCTACGTTTTCCGGTTAATCGCCCGCCGGCAGATTGCGGCTGGCCAGAATGTCCACCCCGGTACCGAGAGCGTTCTTCAAAACCACCTGTCCTACCTTCACCGGAGCCTGGAGCTCTACCTTGCGCAGTTCAGCCAGCAGGTCGAAGATCAAGGGTTTGGGGATGGGAGCAGCGGTGTACACAGGTACCAGCGGGAACACCCCGCCACGCACTTTCACCGTACTGGTCACCATCCGCCGCGGATCGGTCAACTCACCTTCAGCGTAATCCACCCCTTTTTTGCACTGATTGCCTTCCACTTTGATCAAAGTCTTCCCCTCATGGGTCACTTCCAGGGTACAACCCACAGGACAAGTGATGCAGATCAGTTTTGTGAGCTCTTCAGCCATCGTTCACTCTCCTTCGACAACCATTCCCTAGCGCCTGACCACGCGCACGGTGAGGGTATCGGCCTTCTGCACGGCGTCGTAAGCCTTCTGCGGAATGTCCACGGTGACCATTTCCCCGGGCCGCACGTAACGCTGTGATTTACGGGTCACCAGGTTGTCGCCGTCCAGGACCTCCACCCACACTTTGTCCTCAATGGGCTGGATGACGCGCATCTGCAGCCGCTGATCCGCCTCGGCCAGGCTCTCCTTGTCCATCACGTGGGGGACGATGTAACGGATGTTATCCCCTGGCTGGAGCTTGACCTGGCGGGCGGCTCGCTTGCGCTCGGCCAGGGCGAACTTGGCGGCACTGCGTCCGGCCCGGAACCCGGCCTCCGTCACCCAGTCCACCAGGTCGTAGACGTGCACCACATTGCCGGCGGCGAAGATACCCGGCACACTGGTCTGCATCCCTTCATCCACATAAGGCCCACCGGTCACCGGATCCAGCGCTACCCCCGCCTTGCGGGAAAGCTCGTTCTCCGGGATCAAGCCCACGGAAAGGAGCAAGGTGTCGCAGGGGATGATTTCCTCGGTGCCGGGGATAGGCTGCCACTTGTCATCTACCTGCACTGCCTCCACCGCCTCCACGCGGCTGTTGCCGATGATGCGGCTGACGGTATGCCGCAACTGCAGGGGGATATTGAAATCCAACAGGCACTGCACGTAGTTACGGATCAGGCCGGTGAGGAAGGGCATAATCTCCAGCACCCGCTCCACCTTGGCCCCCTCGAAGGTCAGGCGCCGGGCCATAATCATGCCGATGTCGCCGGAACCCAGGATGACGAAACGCTTGCCGGGCATGAACCCCTCGATGTTCACGAAACGCTGGGCGGTGCCGGCGGTGTAAACGCCCGCCGGTCGGGTGCCAGGGATGCGGATTTGAGCCCGGGTACGCTCACGACAGCCCATGGACAACACGATGGCCCGCGCGTCCAGTTCCGCGAACCCCGACCACTTGCTGATGGCGTAGATATGCCGGGCGGGAGAGATGTCCAGCACCATGGCGTCGAGCAGAACTTCCACTCCCAGTTGCTCAGCCTCATCTATGAACCGTTGAGCATAAGCAGGGCCGGGCAGGTCCTGTTTGAGGATTTCCACACCGAATCCATTGTGGATACACTGCTGCAGGATGCCGCCCAATTCTTTTGCGCGTTCGATGATCAACACGTCCTCGGCGCCTGTCTTTTTGGCTTCGATGGCCGCCGCCAGGCCCGCCGGACCACTGCCGATGACTATCACGTCGTATTTCTGCTTTAACATCTCTACCCCTCCACGTCCTTAGTGGGCCGGACGAGGAACTGCGAGCCGGGCCCCTTCTTGGTCACCTCCAGCGGGGAGATGCCCAGTTCACGAGCCAGGATCTCCACCACGCGCGGGGTATCGAAACCGCCCTGGCATCGTCCGGTGCCCAACCAGGTGCGGCGTTTGATGGCATCGTAAGTGCGAGCCGGGATCGGGGCATGGATTTCGGCCACGATCTCCCCTTCAGTGACGGTCTCACAACGACAGACGATACGCCCATAGCGCGGGTCGTTGCGGATCAGTATCTTCTGCTCCTCCGGCGACAGGTCGCGGAAACGAGGCCGCGCCGGTCGGATAGGATCCCAGTCCCGCTTTTCCTCCAGCTTCTCCCCGGCGTCCTTGAGCATCTCTATCACTCGCTGGGCGATGGCTGGCGCAGAGGTCAGGCCGGGAGACTCGATGCCGCCCAGGTTGACAAAGCCTTGCACGCCTTCCGGTATCTCGATAATGTAATCGTGACCATAATTCACCCCAGGGGTCTTGCAGGGTGCGTTCCCGCCAGGACGCAGTCCGGCGAAGACGGCGATCACATGTCGCAAGTCCAGCTTGGGCACCAGCTTGGTCGCATCTCTCCACACCTCCGCCAACCCCTCCCTGGTCACCGAACGGTCTTCCTTATCCTGGATGTCCTGAGCGTTGGGTCCGATGATAGTGTTGCCGTGGATGGTGGTAGTCACCAGGATACCTTTAGTTACGGGGGTAGGCACCGGGAACAACACGTTGTTGATAGTGATTTCCGCGCGGTCGAAGACGTAGTACTCACCCTTGCGTGGGGTGATCTTGAACTCCGGATACTGACCGGCCTTGTGCATCACCACGTCGGAATACAGACCGGCGCTATTGATGGCCCAGCGGCAACCAAAAGTGCCGCGATTCGTCTTCACTCCCACGATGCGATTGCCTTCCATCACGAAGTCCTCGAAGGCGGTTTCCAGCATCAAAGTGACGCCGTTTTGCACGGCGTTCTCGGCAGCGGCGATGACCACGGCAAAAGGATCACAGATACCCCCGGTGGAGGCCCATAGCGCACCGCTAACTTTGGGGTTGATGTTGGGTTCGCGGCGACGAACCTCATCGCCGGAAAGCATCATCATCCCTGGCACACCGTTCTTGACCCCTCGCTCCCACAAGTTATTCAGCAGGGGCAATTCTTCATCACCAATAGCTACTACGTAGTCACCTCGTCTCTCAAAAGGAAAGTTTAACTCACCGGCCAGCGTGTCCCACATCCTATTGCCGGCCACATTCATGATCGCTTTCAAGCTGCCTGGCACGGGGTCGTAACCGGCGTGAACGATGGCCGTATTAGCCGAGGAGGCTCCCATGCCCACGTCCGCTTCCTTATCAATGAGCAGAATGTCCAGCTTGTAGCGAGACAGGAAGCGGGCCACCATGCACCCTACCACGCCGGCGCCGATAATGATAACATCGTATTTTTTGTTAGCCATATTCAATTCCCCTTCTCACCTCAATCGCGGGCGGGATGCCATCCCACCCACGCCTGAGAAAGTCCATTGAAAAGGGAAGACCCCCGGCGGAGGTCTTCCCTTATCGCCTCGTGCATAGGGTGGGGTGTGATACCCCCCACCCTCAGGGGATTCTGGAAGCCAAGCGCACTTCGCCTGACAACTCTTATTCCAGCCAGTGCATGCTGCGCTCGACGGCCTTGAGCCAGCCCTTGTACAGCTTGGCGCGGGTCTCAGCGTCCATCTTGGGCTCCCAGGTCTTGTCCACACCCCAGTTCTCGCGCAGGTCCTCCAGGTTGTTCCAGAAGCCGACGGCCAGGCCGGCAGCGTAGGCCGCGCCCAGCGAGGTCGTCTCGGCCACCGTGGGACGAACCACCGGCACACCCAGGATGTCGGCCTGGAACTGCATCAGCAGTTCGTTGTAGACCATGCCGCCGTCCACCTTGAGGGCTGCCAGCTTCACGCCGGAGTCTTTCTCCATGGCATCCAGCACCTCGCGGGTCTGGTAGGCAGTGGCCTCCAGGGCAGCGCGGCAGATGTGGTACTTGTTGATGAAGCGGGTCAGGCCGACGATCACGCCGCGGGCGTCGCTCATCCAGTAGGGAGCGAAGAGGCCGGAGAAGGCGGGCACGAAGTAGACGCCACCGCTGTCCTCCACCTGCCGGGCGTAATCCTCGATGTGTTTCGAGAAATCGTAGAATCCCAGGTTGTCGCGCAGCCACTGTACCAGCGCACCGGTGATGGCGATGGAGCCCTCCAGGGCGTAGACCGCCGGCTGATCGCCGATCTTGTAGCCCAATGTGGTCAGCAGACCGCTCTTGCTGGGCACGGGCTTGGTGCCGGTGTTGAGCAGCATGAAGCAGCCGGTGCCGTAGGTGTTCTTCGCCTCGCCGGGGCTGAAGCAGGTCTGGCCCACAAAGGCACCCTGCTGGTCACCCAGGTCGCCGCATACCGGGATCTCGGTGCCGAAGGGCCCGTCCTTGGGCGTGTAGCCGTAGATCTTGGGATCGCTGGAGGGGCGGATCTCCGGCAGCATCTGGCGCGGGATGCCCAGGATCTTCAGGATCTCATCGTCCCAGTCCAGGGTCTCCAGGTTCATCAGCATGGTGCGGCTGGCGTTGGTCACGTCGGTCACGTGCGCGCCACCCTTGGGGCCACCGGTCAGCCACCAGATCTCCCAGGTGTCAATGTTGCCAAAGAGGGCATCGCCCTTCTCCGCCGCCTTGCGAACACCTTCCACGTTGTCCAGGATCCACTTGATCTTGGGGCCGGAGAAGTAGGTGGCCAGAGGCAGACCGACCTTGGGGCGGAAGCGGTCCTGACCGCCATCCTTGGCCAGCTCATCGCAGATGTCCTTGGTGCGGGTGCACTGCCAGACGATGGCGTTGTAGTAGGGCTTGCCGGTATGCTTGTCCCAGATAATGGTGGTCTCGCGCTGGTTGGTCACGCCGATGGCCGCAATGTCCTTGGGATCAACCTTGCCATTTTTCAGAACCAGGTTAATCACGTCCTGGGTGCGGGCCCAGATCTCCATCGGGTTGTGCTCGACCCAGCCAGCCTGCGGGTAGATTTGCTCGTGCTCCAGGTACTTCCAGTCAACCACCTGCCCCGCATGGTCAAAAACCATAAAGCGAGTACCGGTCGTACCCTGGTCCACTGCTGCGGCATACTTCTTTGCCATTGTTTCTCTCTCCTTTCTGATCTGATTTCTAATGGATTTAAACTCTCGCGTTCCTCAACGCGCCGTTTGGCTCACTGTTTTTCTCGGGCCATCTCGGTCATGAGACGGATGAGGAGGTAGGAGGAAGTCGCGCCCGGATCCTGGTGACCGATGCTCCGTTCGCCCAGGTAGCTGGCCCGGCCTTTCATGGCTATCATGGGAATAGTGTTCTTCATCCCTTGTTCGGCAGCAATTGTAGCCTGCTCCAGGGCCTGCAAAGTGGTGGCCCCTTTCTCCAGCGCCTCGCGCATGGCCGTCACCGCCGGGTCTATAGCATCAATCATGGTCTTCTCGCCAGGCTTGGATTTGCCGCGCATCATCACTCCCTTGAGTGCGGCATCCAGAGCCGCCAGGAGGTCCTCAGCGGTCAGTTCATACTTGCCCGCCACGGCCATACCAGCCTGCATAAAAGCCGTGCCATAGAGAGGACCACCTGCGCCCCCCACGCTGGACACCAGGGCCATGCCTGAGGTCTTGAGAATAGTGCCGGCGTCCTTGTCCTCTACCGTGGGTAATTTTTTCAGAATGGTCTGGAATCCCCGGTCCATGTTGATGCCGTGGTCTGCATCGCCAATGGCCGAATCCAGTTCGGTAAGGTACTCCTTGTTCTCGTGAAGCATGTCTGCCGCGCGGTGCAGGAATTCGATCACGTCGTCAGTAGTGATAGGCATATAGATACACTCCTGTGAATGACCAATGGGCCAATTTGGTCATTGAACCATTGGTCATTGTTTTACATTCCCCACCGCAGCCCCGGGGTTTTAACTGGCGCATCCCACAGCTTGATCAGCTCATCGTCCATCTTGAGCAGGGTAATGGAGCAGCCCTGCATCTCCAGCGAGGTGATGTACGGGCCAATGAGGTTGCGGACGATTTTCAGCCCCTTCTTCTCGCAGACCTGATGCAGTTTGCGATAGACGATGGGTAGCTCGATAACCGGGGTGCCGCCCATGCTATTCACGAAGGCCAGCACCTGATCCCCAGCCTTGAAAGGCGGATCCTCCAGAGTAACGTCTACCCACTCCTCTTTGGCCTCATCCCACTCGCGCATGGTTCGCCTGTAGGGCGGGTCTTCGATGATGGACAGAGCCAGCATTTCGGTGATCTCGTCGGCAGTTTTGAGTTTCATCCGCTCTCGACCAGGCTCACCGTGGATGCCAATGCCGATCTCCATCTCATCCTCGCCCAGGGTAAAGGTGGGCTTGCCGGCCATGGGCACTGTACAGGGTGTCAGGGCCATGCCCATGCTGCGGCCGTTGATGTTGACCTTGCGGCACAGATCGGCCAGCTTCTTCAGATCATAGCCCTTCTCTGCCGCGGCGCCGCAGATTTTCTCCGCCAGCACCGTGGTACCCACACCACGCCGGCCCTGGGTGTACAGGCTGTCCTTTACGGCCACATCGTCGTCAATAATGACACTGAGCACCCGAATGCCCTCGGAGCGGGCCATATCCGCGGCCATCTCGAAGTTCATGATGTCACCACTGTAGTTCTTGACGATGTGCAGCACACCTGCGCCACCATCCACCATCTTGGTGGCTTCCAGCATCTGGTCCGGAGTCGGTGAGGTGAAGACCTGGCCAGGGCAGGCCGCATCCAGCATACCCACGCCCACAAAGCCACCGTGCATCGGTTCGTGGCCACTGCCACCACCAGAGATGACGGCCACTTTGCCCTTGACCGGAGCGTCGGCGCGGTAGACAAAGTTGGGATCAAAATGCACCTTGATCATATCTGGGAAGGCCAGCGCCATGCCCTCCAGTTCTTCTCTCACTACATCCTCTGGTTTGTTTATCAGCTTTTTCACAGTTTCGCCTCCTTTCAATTCAGGCGAATCCCAGGTTCTAGGAAGGGAGGGAAGGAGAGGTAATCCTTCCCTCCCAATTGACAATCACGATAGCTTTGATGCAGCCTCGCCCTTAATCGGCCCAACCGCGTTATTTCTTGGACACGACAGGGGTCACGAACCAGTCGTAGGTGAAGACGCCAATGACCGCGCCGATTAGCGGACCAATGATCGGTGCCACCAACCAGTAGAGGCCGCTGAACAGCCCCTTGGTGCCAACGAGCAAACCGAAGAGGCGCGGGCCGAAGTCACGGGCGGGGTTAATGGAGTAGCCACTGGGCCCGCCCAGGCACAGGCCCACAGCCAGCACGGTGAGAGCCACCACCATCGGGCCGAGGTTGGCACCGACGCCCAGGTTCTTCGTATCACCGCTGGCCAGGACACCCCACAGCAGTACGGCGGTGCCGAAAATCTCGGTTACGACGGCGATACCCAGCGAGTACGCTCCCACGCTCGCTGCCCCGGTGCCACCCCAGAAAGCCTGCCCGAAGACCGAGCCTGGCCCAGTGCACCAGACGTTAGGCATGCCGGCCGCTACCAGACCATCAAAGTAGCACAGGTACACGCCCAGGGCACCCAGGAAAGCACCCACGATCTGCGCGATCCAGTAGGGGACAACCTTGGCCCAGGGGAAGCCGCGCTTCACGGCCAGGGCCAGGGTCACCGCCGGGTTGATGTGCGCGCCGGAGACGCCGCCGGTCACGTACACCGCGACCATCACCGCCATGGCCCACCCGAAGGTTATGGTATTCCAGTTGTAGGCTGGTGAGGCCAGACGGGGGGCCAACCCGACGTTGGCGACCACGCCATCGCCCAACAGGATCAGGATGAAGGTCCCGAAGACCTCGCCAATCAATTCTCCCATCATGGTTTGTTCTCTCCTTTCAAATCATGGCTTGGTGTGTGCAGATAGTACGAACTGAAAATACCAATCCCTTTGCGTCCTCTAGCGATCACCCCCTTTCCCCCTTGAGCTAGAGAAACAAAAAGAAGACACCATCTCGAGCCTGGCTCGGTCAGATGCCTTCTAAATCATCAAGAGATAAATACCAGCCACTCACCGTAAGTCGGCTAGTAGCTGCATACCATAAAAACCAGTTAGCTTCTACCAGTGCTCTCTCCCGCTTGAGCACGACTCACCCCTCCCTCGGGCACTTACCGCTCTGTGATGCGATGTGCAGAAGCCATATTACCCATTCTCATTATACATCGGAAAGTGACTTTGTCAAGGATTTTGCCCCATTTGGTTTCATACTGGAACAGCTTGCCAAATCACTTCGTTTCTTTCTAAAACACCACTTTTCAAATCGTATAACCCGCAGCAACCCGCCCCACGTTCACTATCCCCTGAAAGACTCCGGCGACAGATTGAAATCCTTCATCCTCCGCCACAGGGTAGTGCGCCCAATGCCCAGAGCCTCGGCCATCTTGGTGGTGTTGCCCCGCAGCGCCCGCCCGGCCCGGATGATCGCCTGGCGCTCAGCTTCCCGCAGGGTCAGTATAGCCTCGTCTGTGCCACCGATGGTAGCCATGCGCAGTTCATAGGGCAGGTGCTCTACCATCAATTCGGAGCCGCTGACCATGTGCATGGCTCGTTCCAATACGTTCTCCAGCTCGCGCACGTTTCCCGGCCAATGATAGGACTGTAGTACAGCCATCGCCCCGGGCGAAACGGTCACCGTTTTTCCCAGCCGACGGGAGAATTTCTCGATCAGATGGGCGACCAACAGGAGGATATCGTTACCGCGCTCGCGCAACGGTGGAATGGTCAGAGTCAGAACATGGAGGCGATAAAACAGGTCGGCACGGAAGTTCCCTCGTTGCACCTCGCCGGCCAGGTCCAGGTTGCTGGAAGCAGCGATGATACGCACGTTCAGGGTGATGACCCGCGTGCCACCCAAACGGACTATTTCCTTGGTATCAATCACCCGTAACAGTCCAGCCTGCATATCCAGGGGCATACAGTCCACGTTGTCGAAAAAGATGGTGCCCCCCTCGGCCAGCTCGAACTTGCCAGGCCGGCCTTCTTTCCCGGCTCCGGCGAATGCTCCCTCATATCCAAACAGTTCGCTGGCCATCAGCTCACGGGGAATGGCCGCGCAGTTGATGGCGATGAAGGGGCCTTTAGCCCGCCGACCACCATTGTGAATGGCCTGGGCAAACATCTCTTTGCCGGTACCGCTTTCTCCCAGAAGAAGCACATTGGAATCTCCCTGGGCAGCGATGCGCGCATAAGACACCACCCGCTTCATCTCTGCATCCTGACACAGAATATCGTCGAAGGTAAAGTGAGCCTGCGCGCCCACCATGCGATGCACCAGACGCCGCACCTCGGCAGTATGCTCCAGCATTAGGATGAGGCCCAACAACTGAGAACCATCCTTCAAAATGTCTACGCTCGCCAGGCAGGGACGAGACCTGTCCCCATCCACCGTTCGGAAGACAACTTCCTTCTCGGCCAATGCAACCTGCCGGGCTATCGCCCCCTCCACCTCGCTGGGCAGCCTGACCAGGGAAGTCAGTTCCCGGCCCATGGCCTTTCGGTGGGGAAAACCCAGAATTTCCCCAGCCCGAGCATTGAGGTGTGTGACCCGGCCATAGGTATCGAGGAAAACGACCCCTTTGCTCATCGCCTGCAAAGCAGCATTTAATTCCGCCAAGTGATGACACGCATCCGTCAGGCTTAGATCCGCCTGCAATTGATTTTCGATGGCCTTGGCCGCGGCCATGACAATCCCCAAGGTATGAGGATGGCCCTTGCTTTCCAAAGTGACTATGCTCAATACGCCTATCAGCTCACCAGCAGGAGCAAGGACGGGAGCAGCCGTACCAGTAAGAGCGTGAAAAGCAACGCAATAGTGCTCAGGTCCCGCCACCTGCACCGGCACTCCTTCGTTCAGGGCCAGGGCCGTGGCGTTAGTGCCGCAGAGTTCTTCGGACAGCAACAGCCCGCAGTCAAAACCCCTGCCCTGCAGCAATTCACGCAATGACGGATCGCCCACTGCATCCAGGATACAGGAGTCCCGGTCGGCCAGGTAAACCACGATGTCCCGTTCCCCGACAAACTGATAGATGTCCTCCATAAACGGGCGGGCAATGGCGATCAGGTCAAAATGCGCATGTCGCCGCCGTTCCAGAGCCTCGGCATCCTCACGGCGCATAGCCATGGGGGAAACGTAGGGGTCCAGGCCGATTTGCCAACAACGTTGCCAGGAACGCATCACGGCAGGATCCAGGGCAGCAAAGTTGCAGGTGCCTTGTTGGGTGAATTGCTGCCAGGCAGCCAGCAATGCCCGGCGATCGTAAGGGTAAGCCAACGGCAACATGTCACTATTCAACACTAACACAAAGTTTCGTCCGCGTTCACCGGGCAGATTACCAGGCCCGAGATCATTTTGGGATAAAAGTCCGTGGACTTCTGTGGCATCTTTTCCCCTTGAGTGGAGCAGGCTTTTACTTCGCCGATTCTGGTGGGGTTGAGCAGGAACACGTACTCTCCTTCGCCACGGTCCACGTTATCAACCGCCCCCTGCAGGTCACGGTGATAGCGTATCTTTTGCTCCAACAGGTGGTCGTCAATGCCGGCTACACCTTCGATGAGCAGCTTGTGCAGAATGGTCACGTCCAGCCGCTTCCAGGCTGCCACGCGCGCCTCGGTGATCAATTGATCCAGCAACGACTCATCTCTAAGCACCAGAACGTGATACTTGCCTGCCGCGTAGAAGCCGATGGCATGTTCATTCCTCCGCCGCGCCATCAGCTCCAAACAGGCTGTCTGGTCGGCTACGGGAATGACCTCGAAATAGGACGCTGCTCGTTCCAGAAGCACGTCCGCCGGCACCACGTCGTAGTCATGAACCTCCCGGTGGGTAGGCAGGATGGTCAGGCCAGGATCGTCCATACTGACCAGCGCCACCGCCCGGTAGTTGAAAGCAGCGTTAGGCGGAGCATCGGGGTAAGCAGTGCGCATCTCGTTACGATAATTGAGGGACGTTTCATAGCGGTGGTGACCATCGGCAATGATGAGGTTGCGCTTGGGCCGCATGGCTGCTTGCACGGCCTGAATCGTCTTTGGATCGGTAACCACCCACATTTTCTGGCGCACGTCTTTCTCATAAAGCTCTACTGCATCCACCTCTGGTGCACGGTCGGCGATAGCTGCATCCAACAGGACATTCACCCGATTCTCGGGATCCGGGTAGAGCATGAAAACCAACTCAAAATTGGTAGCCGTGGCCCGCAGCAGATTAAGGCGATCTATTTTGGGTCCGGCGAGAGTGCGCTCGTGGGGCAACACTGTGCCTTCATCGAACTCCACCAGTTTCAACGCGGCGATGAAAGCTTTGCGCACCCGCTGTACACCGTTAATGGTAAATTCTTGATGATAGACATAGAGGGCAGGCTGTGCCTCGCGGACAAGGATCCCCTCATTCAACCACTGGTAGTAATGGTCACGGGCGCGAGTGTAGACGTTATGGTGCTCGTCGTCCCCTGGCTCTTCTTTATTCTTGATGATGCGCACGATGTTATATGGGCTCAACTCATAATACTTTTCCTGCAAGCCGTAGCGCACCCGGTCATAGGGTTGGCTGACCACTACATCCAGCTTTGAAAATCGCGCTGGATTGTAACGCACGCCGCGAAACGGGCAGATCTCGGCCATGGTTTACTCCTGTTTTATGGAGGGTTGGAAGACTGGAAGGTTAAAGGGTTGAAGGCTGGAAGCTGAATCTCTTAGCTTCCGGAAATCCAGCTTCCAGCACCCAGCACCCAGCTTCCAGCAACTAGAAGTTCTCACGATAGAAAGCGATGGCCAATTCGGCCACCTCACCACCCACACGAGCAGTGGCTTCTACGGTACCGGCGCCGATGTGCGGAGAGCCGATGACCTGCGGCAGGGTGAACAGCTTCTTGCCCCGGTCGTCCTTTTCATCCTCGAAAACATCCAAAGCAGCCCCGGCCACCTTACCGCTGACAATGGCCTCGTAAAGCGCCGCCTCGTCCAATGTGCCGCCCCGTCCGCAGTTGATGATATACACGCCATCCTTCATCTTGGCGAACTCCGGCGCGCCAATGATGTGGTACGTTTCTTCGGTAAGCGGCACGTGCAACGAGATGTAGTCAGATTTCGCCAGCAACTCGTCCAGCGAAACCTGGGTAGCGTAGGGCACGTCTGTTTTAGTGCGGCGGTAGAAAAGCACATTCATCTCCAGTGCCGCTGCCCTTTTGGCTACTTCCTGGCCGATACGCCCACAGCCGATCAGGCCCAGCGTCTTACCGGTCAACTCAGTGCCCTCGCTGAACGCTTTCTTCTCCCACTGTCCGGCCCGCATCGAGGCCGTGGCATCCGGTATTTTCCGGGCCAAAGCGAAAAGGTAACCGATGGTCAGTTCGGCCACGGAAACGGAACTGGCTGCCGGAGTGTTCACCACTGTGATGCCTTTCGAACACGCGTAGTCCGCATCAATGTTGTCCAGGCCTACGCCACCACGTATGATGAGCTTGAGGTTCTTAGCCACGTCAATCAATGGTTGGCGAACTTTGGTGCGGCTACGCACCACCATGGCGTGATAGACGGGGATAACTTTCATCAGCTCCTCGGCTGAGATGTCATCGCGCACATCCACTTCAATGCCGGCCGTGCGCATTTTCTCAATGGCCTCAATATCAGTAGGGTCACAAATGAGCAGTTTCATTGATCCGCCTCCAACTCCTGCCTCTCTACAGGCCCAGGATGTCGTTGATTTGGCCCAACAGCCAATTGATGTCCTCCACCGTCAGGTCACCCATGTGAGCGATGCGGAAGCACTTCTCCTTGAGTTCACCATACCCGTTGGAGATCATGGCTCCACGCTTGCCCAATTCGGTGTTGAGATCCTTGACGCTGATGCCGCGGGTGTTCTTGACATTGGTCACGGTGAGCGAAAGATAACGCTCGTCGGAATAAAGGGCAAAGTACTTGCGCGCCCAATCCTGGACGATTTTGGCCATCTTCTTGTGTCGCTCCCAGCGATTCTCCAGCCCTTCGGCCAGGATGTCATCCATTTGCACGTTCAACGCCTGAATCAGGCTAATGGCCGGTGTAGCTGGAGTCTGGTTGATCTCGTATTTCTTATCCATTTGCGCGTAAGAGAAGTAATGACCAGGATGGGGCACCTGCAAAGCCCGCTCCCGTGCCCGATCACTCACAGCGCAGATAGTGAGGCCCGGCGGCAGGGCAAAGCATTTCTGCACGCCGGCCAGGCACACGTCCAAGCCCCAGGCGTCAAACTCGATCTTGACGCCGGCCATACAGCTCACCGCGTCCACCAAGATCAAAACATCGGGGTACTTCTCGCGCACCAGGGCGGCGATTTCTTTAACCGGGTTCATGACTCCGGTCGCGGTCTCATTCATGACCACGGTGATCGCATCGTAGCCCCCCTTGCTCAACGCCTCGTCCACCGCTTCCGGCGTAGTAGCCTGACCTGCCGGCACCTCAATGGCATCGCAGGGAATGCCATTGTCTTGGGTGATCTCGTGCCAGCGCTTGGAGAACGCACCGCAGATGCAGTTAAGCACTTTCTTAGTCGAAGCCTGACGAACCGCGCCCTCCATCACACCGGTGGAAGAAGAAGCGAACATGTAGACTCGCTGGTTGGTGTAGAGCAGCTTCTGCAGCTTGGGAGTGACCTCGGCCTGCAAATCGGAGTACTCTTTGGCCCGGTGGCCGATCATGGGCACGGCCTGGGCCTGCAGGATTTTGTCACGCACGTGCGTCGGTCCGGGGATAAAAAGTTTCTTGTACATCGCTGTACCTCCTTCGGCAAAATTAGTTTTGAGCAAATCTGCCCCCCGCCCGCCATCGGGACGGGGTTCGTTTTCAGAAGCAGTCTCAGTAGATGGAAATTCAGGTTCGTAGTGACGACTTCAGTCGTCCAGCACAGGGAAAAAGCGACTGAAGTCGCTACTACCAACCCCCGTGGAAGCCAGATTTTCCATGTACTGAGTCTGAAAAACAACCAGGACGAAGGTTGTGCGAGGTGAGTTACTGGGGGTAGATGAATGATCGCGATATTGCGCTTTACTTCATATTGTAGCACATTCCGGCCATTACCGCAACTCCACGCGCCACGCAACACGTTCAGTGCATTTGCAGCACATAGCGCAGGACAAGCAGATTCGATAATTGCTCCACCGGCGCACAGTCATCAGTGAGCACCGGTCCCGTGCCTTCCACCGGCCGCAGGTGAGCAGCCGCCTGAGCGACAACGTTATGCAGGAAAGGGTCAGTGATGCCAGGCAAATTAGCAGCCAGATTCTCGGCCCGCGTCTCCTGCGCAGTGGCCACCACCACGCTGTTGAAAGTCTCGGGCACATCCACAATGTAAACCGAGGGGAATACCTTGTTCATGGTCGTGGCCAAAGCATCCACCAGACTGTAGTCGGTATCGGTGCGCCCCACGTTGATGACCACCACGCCCTTCTCGGTCAGATGATCGCGCACCTCGGCGAAGAACTCGTGCGTTGTCAGGTGGAAGGGAATGTAAGGCAGACGATAAGCATCCACGGCCAGCACATCATAGTGGGCCTGGGTATGCGTCAGAAAATAACGGCCGTCCTCAGTGTACACTGTCAGGTTGGGTTCGGTCATGGCAAAGAAACGGCGGCCTACGTCCACAATCACCGGATCAATCTCCACCCCGTCAATGGGGATCGGGCCAAAGACGGCGGTGTATTGGCGGGGCGTAGTCCCTGCCGCCAGACCAATCATACATAGGCTGCGCACCTGATCCGGAGTGTACAGGGGCTTGTTGAAGAACGGAGCAGCGAGAAAATAATCCCACGTGCCGAAAGTGGCCAGTGAGTCAGGGTCGTACACAGAGTGCACCGCCTGACCCTCGTTCAGCAACAGATAACGCGTACCACCCACCTCCACTACCTGTACATAATTGTAGGCCGATTCCGCCTCAAAGATCATCCCCGTCGCCGGCTTGATCAGCGTCCGGCGCGAGAGCAGGCCCAAAACCAGGAGAATTAACAGAAAAGCCAGGCATACCCACACCATCCGGCTGCGAGCGCGGATCAATCCACCAATGGAGACCAGCAGCAAAAGGCAGGCAAAGAACAAGAAGGTGTATCGGGTGCCGATGTTGGGGATCAAAACCAGTACAGGGGTGAAGGTGCCGAGGATACTGCCTAAAGTGGAAATACCGTAAATCTGCCCCGCGATGTTGCCTGCCGAACGCACGTCTCGCATGGCCAGACGGATGGCAAAAGGGGACACGAATCCCAGGAGAGTCACCGGCACGGCAAACAGAAGCAACACCCCGACAAAAGAACCAGCGAGCAAGCCAACGCTATAGGTGGCGAAACCCCGGCTGGCCAGCAACAAAACGGGACGGGCGACGAACGGCACCAACCCCACCCAGAGGGCCGCCGCGCCGGTGATACCGTATAAAACCTCGGGCCGCGGATAGCGGTCAGCCAGACGCCCACCAACGAAGTAACCTACGGTCAGATAAACCAGAATCAGACCAATCAGGTTAGCCCACACCACATTGGAGGTGCCGAAGTACGGATCCAGCAATCGGGAAGCGGAGAGCTCAACAGCAAGAGTGGTCATCCCACTGACAAACACGGTGAAAAACAAGTAGAACGACCTTCCCTTCACACAGCCCTCCCCGCCCCGGTAAAGCCTTGCGCAAGTTTTGAACCTTCGCAGGGCCTTCGCCGGGCACCTCACAACTGAAACCGTCCCGTAGCCCGCACCACCCGGTGGTTATAATTGGTTATATAACCCGACAGCTTGTTGTAAAGCTCAGCCCACTCCTCACTATCCAAAATAGAGGACAACTTCTCCGGCGTCTCCACTACCCCGCCGATCACGATCTGTGGGCCTGATCCAAAGGCGGTATACCACGCCTCGGTGATCTGAATACCCAGCTTGATCAGGCCCGGCCCGAATTCCCTATACACAAAGTTGAAATACTCGGATTCATAACCGGGCTTGATATCCCAGCTCAACAGTAACTTGACCACGTTTTCCCCCTAATTCTTACCTCAGCCCGTCCCCAGAGGTTCATAACCAACTGAGAGAATCGCCGAACGCCTCTTCGTTCTCAAACGGTCCAACTACGGCCAAGTTTAGCTTACTGCCAACGAACAGTTGCTGAGCCAGGCGCTGTATATCATTCACTGTGACCTTGTCTAACTCAGCAACTACCTGGTCAACGGTCAACACTTCTTCTGGGGACATAAGTTCCTGCTGCCCAAACCAGGCAGCTACACTAAACGTATCTTCCATCTGCAATAGCAGCCGACCTTTGAGATACTCGCGCGCCTTGTCCAGCTCCTCCTGGGTTACCGGCTCCCGCCGCAGGCGATCCCACTCGCTCAGGATAGCGCGAATCGCTTGCTGGATGCGTGCGGGATCCACTCCAGCATACGCTCCCACTGTGCCCACGTCCTCAAACGTGTTGATATACGAACTCACACTATAGGCCAGCCCCAGCCTTTCACGGATTTCGAGAAACAGACGGCTGCTCATTCCTTCTCCCAAGATGGTGTTGAGCAAGCGCAACACGAAACGGTCCGGGTGCAGACGACGCAGACCCGGCACGCTCAAACAAAGCTGGGCCTGTTCAGTGTCTTTGTAATATACCCGCAGACGAGGCGAGGTCTGATTGTCCACAGCAGGAAGAAAGCTTTTCCGCTCGCCGTCATGCCAACCATCAAGCAGATGGGCCAGTTCGTCAACCACTGCCTGGTGTTCTACCTGACCCGCCAGGCTGATCACCACGTTACCCGGCACGTAGTACTGACGGATGTACTCCAGCAACGCCTGACGGTCCAACGCGCTCACACTCTCCCGCGTCCCCGCTACATCCCGGCCCAAAGGGTGACCAGGCCAGCTCAATTCATCAATCAGCAGATAAACGAGCTGGTCAGGAGTATCCAGGGTAAGATTGATCTCCTCAATAATCACCCGCCGTTCCTTTTCGATCTCCACAGGATCGAAACGGGCATGGCGCAACATATCCACCAACACATCAATCGCCACCGAGCGATGAGGGGCAGCCACTTTCGCCCAATAAGCAGTAATTTCGTGGCTGGTCGAGGCATTAAACACACCCCCTATGCCCTCGATGGCAGTGGCAATTTCCCTGGCCGAGGGGCGTTTCTCTGTGCCTTTAAATACCATGTGCTCAATAAAGTGAGAAGCTCCGGCCTGGGCATCAGCCTCATAACGAGAGCCTACTCCAACGAAAAAAGCCAGTCCCACCGAACGAGTGTGAGGCATAGCCGTGGTCAGGATGCGCAGGCCATTATCCAACGTTGTCTTCAGGTAAACGCCTTCTTGAGCGCCCTCCATAAGCAGCCACTCCTTTGTAGGACAAGTTTAAGCTTGTCCTACTAAAAAACGCGGGGCAGATTTAACTTGTATCTGCCCCGCGAGGCCCTGCCCAATTTTAAAACACGCTTGATTGGGTCCAACTAAGCCTCGGTCGCTACCTCTGTCGCCTCTGCCGAGGCAGGCCTGGCTGATTTCCTAACTCTTTTTTGCGTACTTGCCTTTACTGGCTTCTCCGGTTGCTCAGCTACCTCGCCTGGTTCCTCGGCCAGCATTTCATCCCGACGTTCAAGGCGCTTTAGAAAACGCTCCACCTGCCCGGCGGTATCCACGATCCGCTGTTCGCCGGTGAAGAAGGGATGACACGCCGAGCAGACATCGGTGTGGATCTCCGCTTGTGTAGACCCCACTGTAAACGTATTGCCACAACTACAATGCACGACGGCGTTGGGGTAATACTGGGGATGAATACCTTTTTTCATAGCTCACTTTCTCACTTATCAGAATAGCTTACTGATGTCAGGAAAGCTCCGGGTACACGCTGACTCTCTTTCTGCCCCGGCTCCCGAACTCGAATTTAACGTAGCCATCAATCGTGGCGAACAGGGTATAATCCTTCCCCATTCCCACATTCTCGCCCGGATGGAATTTGGTGCCTCGCTGACGAACGATAATATTTCCACTCCGCACCCATTCCCCGCCGAATTTTTTCACGCCGAGCCGCTTGGCTTCGCTGTCACGGTTATTGCGGCTGCTGCCGCCGCCTTTCTTGTGTGCCATCGCTTATCACCTCCAACGCCCTACACCACTATCTTATCAACCCGCAGGCGAGTGAAAGCCTGCCGATGTCCAGCTCGTCTGCGATATCGCTCCTTGGGCTTGTACTTAAAAACCAGGATCTTTCGACGCCTACCTTGGTGAGTCACCGTAGCCAGTACCTTCGCCCCTTCAACAACGGGCTGCCCTACCTTGACTCCCGCCTCGTCCGCGATCATCAACACACGATCCAGCTCCACCCGCTCGCCTAAGGCGTAGGGCAATCTCTCAACTTCCAGCGACTGTCCCTCGCTGACTTTGAATTGTTTGCCACCACTTTCAATTACAGCGTACACGATTTTGCACCTCCCGAAGAGACCTTGAATCAATGGCTGATCTAGATGTCAAACGCCATTCGTAATGCGCTCCGGACATTGGGCATTTAGGCAACGCCACCAGACCGGAGCCGGGATCACGTGAAATGATTATACCCGGTTTCAACAATTTGTCAAACTCGCAGAGCTGTTCGCTCTACACTAAAAGGCACATCCGCCAAACCAAGCGCATCCAACACCTCCTCTGGACGGGCCGTGCCTTCAGAACCATAACCCAAGCGCATCCACAACCGATAACCATCGGCACCTTCTGCCTCTACCCTCAACGCCTCCACCAACGGCCGGAGGTCGTACGCGCGACGCCGGCCTTTATGCACCCGCTCGCGGGGCAAAGTTGTTGCTGCCAGCAAAGCGGCGACCCGGGCTTCCAGGTCCGCCCGCTCCCCTTCCCACATCACACTCACCCGATACTCCACCGCCCGCACCTGCGATTGCAGCGCAGGCAGCCCTGGCTCCACTTCCTCAATGGAAATCACCCGCAGACCAGATGGCAGGACACTGGCCAAGCGATGAGCCAAATCCAGCGGAGAGAGAGACTTTTCCAGAAACACGTCTACCACCTCCGCACTGGAGGTATAGCCCACCGGCAACGCCGCCGCGAAAGCCATTTTCGGACGCGGATTGAATCCCTGGGAATAGGCAAGTGGCACTCCCGCCCGGCGAAGAGCCCGCTCCCAGGCCCGGGCTAAATCCAGATGGGATATGTACTTGATCGTCTCTTCTCTGGCAAAGGTGATGCGCAAACGATAGCGTTCTGTCTGATTCATCCACTACCCCCACAACCCAACGTTTCCGCCAATCCACAGCCCAAACATACCTCACGACAGTCGGGGGATGTCTCGCCCCGCAGCGCCCGTTGGTACTCGTCCCATAAAAATGTTTTGCTCACCCCGTTCTCAATGTGCTCCCAGGGCAATACTTCGGAGAACGACCGCTCCCGGCGGGCATACCAGTCCGCATCTAAACCTTCTTCCTTGAAAGCCCGCCGCCAGACCTCCCAATCGTAATGCTCCGGCCAGGCATCGAAGCGCGCCCCAAGCCGCCACGCGCGATATATTACCCGTCCCAGGCGGCGGTCACCCCGGGCCAGGGCCGCCTCCAGAAGACTGGTCTGCGGGGCATGCCAACTCAACTGCACCCCCCGCCCCCTGATCCCCCGCCGCAGCAAATCCAGGCGGGCCGTCAAGTCGCCTTCCCTTACCAACGGTGACCACTGAAAAGGTGTGTGGGGCTTGGGAACGAACGTGGCCACGCTGACACCAACCTGTGCCCGCCGCCCGTGATACCTGCGACCCACCGCCTGCACCTTGTGGACGAGTTCTACAATAGCCACCACGTCGTCCAGCGTCTCGGTGGGCAGGCCAACCATGAAATACAGCTTGATCCGCTGCCAACCAGCGGCGAACGCCGCCTCAGCCGTGGTCAACAGGTCTTTCTCCGTCACCCGCTTGTTGATCACGTCGCGCAAACGCTGGCTGCCAGCCTCCGGGGCGAAGGTCAGCCCCGTCTTGCGCCGCCCCTGGAAAAGCGCCGCCAGACGCACGGAGAAGGTGTCAATGCGCAGCGAGGGCAGGGAGATGGCCAGTGGCGGATGATTGTAACGGGCGGTCAACGCGCGCACCATCTCCTCAATCTGGGGATGGCTGGCGCTATTCAGCGACACCAATGCCACCTCCTCGTAACCCGTCCGCCGAACGATAGCCTCCACGGCGTCGAGCACTTCCGGCAACGTGCGTTCTCGCAACGGCCGGTAAACCATCCCCGCCTGGCAAAAGCGACAGCCCGCCGTACAACCTCGCGCGATCTCCACCATCCCTCGGTCGTGGACTGCCTGCACATAAGGCACGATCAGGGCTACAGGCGGCGGGGGCAAACGGGTCACAATGCGCCTGATAATCTGCGGCTTGGCCTCTGGCACGGTTGGAGTGATCGCCGCCACAGTCCCATCGTCGTGGTATGTCACCTGATAGAGACTGGGCACGTACACGCTCGGAATGCCCGCCAGAGCCCGCAACAGCTCCGGCTTTCGCGCCCCCGACTCCCTGGCCTGGGCGCAAATATCCAGGACCTCCAGGACCACCTCTTCCCCATCACCGATGACAAAGGCATCGAAAAAATCGGCCAGAGGCTCGGCGTTCACCGTGCCCACCCCACCGCCGATAACCAATGGCCAATTCGCAGTCCGCTCCGCCGCCAGCACGGGCAAACCCGCCAAATCGAGCATATTCAGCACATTGCTGAAGTTCAGTTCGTAAGGCAGGGTGAAACCCAACACATCGAACTCGGCCAATGGGTGCCGTGATTCTAGACTGTAAAGGGGCAGACGAGCCTCGCGCATGGCCGTTTCTATGTCCACCCAGGGCGCATAAGTCCGTTCAGCCAGAAAATCCGGCTGACGGTTGACAATGTCGTATAGAATCATCAGCCCCAGATTGGACATGCCCACCTGGTACACATCGGGATAAGCCAGAACAAGTCTGACTCGCACGGCGTCCCAATCTTTGACCAAGCTATTCCATTCACCACCCGTGTAGCGGGCCGGCATGGTTACGCCGGGTAAAATCTTATCCAGCAAACGATTATCAATTTGCATCAGCAACTCACAACCTTGACCCACACCTGACGCTGGCGGGGGCCGTCGAATTCGGCCAGAAAGAGGCCCTGCCAGGTGCCCAGGGCCAGAGTTCCGTTCTGAACGAACATTGTGATCGAGTTGCCCATCAGGCTGGCTTTCACATGCGCCGCCGCATTGCCTTCGGTGTGACGATAGCCCCCCCGCCAGGGCACGAGTTTATCCAGAACCATCAGGATGTCTTCGGCCACCGAGGGATCGCAATTCTCGTTGAGCGTCAGCCCGGCGGTGGTATGGGGTGCGAAGACGTGACATATTCCCTGCTGCACGCCAGACTCCCTGACCACGCGCTGTACCTCGGCGGTGATGTCCACCAGTTCGGCATGAGAACTCGTGCGTACTTGCAAGCGAATCATCTCACCCTCCTCATTGTCATTTGCCAAGTTTTGCTTATTATATCACACCTTCGTCCGATGACCTAATCTAGAGTAATTTCCCCCCTGCCCCCTTCCCTAGTGGAGCAACGGGAAGGGGAGTACGCCTTCTCCCCCTGCTCTTCCCGCTGCGGGGAGAGCAGGGGGCAAGGGGGATGAGAGGGACAAAAAACTCGCTCACTAAAAAATAACTTGACAAAGGGACGAGTTCATGGTACAATCATTATCATTCCGACCGGTCGGTCTGTTTCTGTAAAAATAAGGAGGCGGATCAATGAGCCAACAACCACGAGCAGAAGAGACTCGCTCCCGCATTCTGACAGCAGCACAGGAAAGTTTCGCCCGTTACGGCTATGACGCCACCGGCGTGGCGGAGATCTGCCGTCTGGCTAACGTGAGCAAGGGGGCGTTCTATCACCACTTCCCCAGCAAGCAAGCCGTGTTCCTGGAGCTGCTGAACCGCTGGCTGGCAGAGCTGGACACGCAACTGGAAACAGTCCGCGCCAGCGCGGAGACCGTTCCAGAAGGACTGGTGCGGATGGCTGGCATGGCCCGGCTGGTCTTCCAGGCAGCGGATGGGCAACTGCCGATTTTCCTGGAATTCTGGACCAAAGCCGCGCACGATCCGGCAGTCTGGCAGGCGATGATCGCTCACTACCGGCGCTACCAGGCTTTCTTTGCCGACATGATCAAGGCCGGCATTGCCGAGGGCACGATACTGCCCATTGAACCGGAAACGACGGCTCAGGTCATCGTTTCTCTGGCCGTCGGCCTGGTTCTGCAAGGTTTGCTCGATCCCCACGGAGCAGATTGGGGACAAGTAGCGCAGGAAGGCATACGTATGATACTGGACAGTATAGGTTCCAATGACCAATGAACAAATAATCGAGGAGAAAATGGGTATGAATGTATTACTTACCGGAGCTTTCGGAAACATCGGCACAAGCACACTGGAAGAGCTGATCAAGCAAGGCCACACGGTACGATGCTTCGATCTCAAGACCAGGTCGAACGAAAAAGTGGCCCGAAAATTGCTCAAGAAATTCCGCGGACAGGTAGAAGTGGTATGGGGAGACCTGCGCCGCCAGCAGGATATTGTCGAGGCATTACACGATCAGGAGGTGGTGATCCATCTGGCTTTCATCATCCCCAAGCTGTCGGCCACCGGCATTGAATCGGAAAGCCGCCCCGATTGGGCGCGGGAGGTCAACGTGGGCGGCACCCAGAACTTGTTGGAAGCGATGAAAGCCCAGCCCCGACCTCCAAAGATCATCTTTGCCTCTTCATATCACATCTACGGCAGAACGCAGGATCAAGCGCCGCCCAGAACGGTATCGGATCCGGTTCAGCCCATCGAACATTATTCGCGCCACAAGGTGGAGTGCGAGCAAATGATCATGGCCTCCGGGTTGGAATGGACCATTCTCAGGCTTTCGGCCACGCTTCCTCTGGCCATCAAGCTAGACCCGGGCATGTTCGATGTGCCTCTGAACAATCGCATGGAGTTCGTGCACACTCGGGATGTAGGGCTGGCCCTGGCCAACGCGGTCAGCAGCCAGGAGGTATGGGGGAAAATCCTGCTCATCGGCGGAGGCCGCAGTTGTCAGTTGTACTATCGCCAGATCGTGCAGAGCGTATTGGAGGCCACGGGAGTAGGTATGCTGCCCGAAGAAGCGTTCAGCTCAACACCGTTTTGCACCGACTGGGTGGATACCACCGAAAGCCAGCAGCTTCTCCATTACCAGCACCGAGATTTCATCGACTATGTGCAGGAGATGAGTGCTTTGCTGGGATACAGGCGACTTTTGATCCGCGTGTTTCGCCCTATAGTCCGCCGTTGGTTGTTAAGCAAATCACCCTACCTGCCCCATCGCAAGTTCAGACGGGCAAAACACCACCCGGCGACGCGGCCGGTCTCCTAAATAAAGCGATGGATGAAAGTGCCCGGTGTCTCAAACGTAGCGCCGGGCACTTTGGGGGCGCAAAACACTCCAGTTTCCAAGTAATTCCGAGTTGTGATATGATAAGGGGCTGCGAAGACAAATTCATAGGAGGTAGACTATGCGTCGCGCAGCCCTACATAAAAGGGGTTGGGTCACCCGCACCCTGTGTAGCCTGATGCGTCAGGCCGTGCCGAAGTATCGGCCCATGGATGCCCGCACGGTTCGGCGGATGAATTGGTTGCTCTTGGCCATCATTGTAGCGGGCAGTGTGCGCCTCAATCTCCTGGTGCAAGCTCTGCCCTACGGACGAGCCAACTCGGTGAAAACAGCAGAGACCGCTCTCTCTTCGTTCCTCACTGAGGTAGACTATCCGGCCTCGCTGCTGTTTGCCCGTTTCCGCAATCAAGTCCTGGCGCAATTGCCTGCCCGCTCCTGTATGACCTATCGGGGGAAGAAGATCGGCATCGTGGATCCTACCCCCTACCCCAAACGCAGCCGACGGGGGAAGAAAAAGCGGCAGATGCAATTCATTGGTCGGGT
>JANLFX010000079.1 GCA_024653325.1 Anaerolineae bacterium | reverse complement strand
TTTCTCTGGGCCTCAAAAGTGTAAACCTATTTCCTCCAGAAAATGAACCATCCCATGGTTGCTTATCGTAAAGGTGAGTAGTATAATCTCTCCAGACATTATCTTCGGGGGTGTAGACCGTGACCAGCAAACAATGGGTCGTCCTTTTCATAGTAATCTCGCTCAACGTGGTTATTTTTGCCTCACTGGTCACCTATTTGCTGACCAGTGGCGTGCCGCCCACACCCACGCCAACCCGCACGCCTTGGCCCACATTTACCCCTACCCCATCGCGGACACCGACCCCGATCCTGATGCCTACCTACCCTCCGACCCCTACTTTCACCGTCACACCCACGGCGGCTGTAGGGCAAAATGCCATCTTGCTCGATGACTTGGGCTGAGTAAAAACAGCCGGCGAGCACTCTGGTCCGCCAGCCGTTATATTAGTGTGTGACAGCTCCGCAGGAGTTCTCCTACGTAAAACTGTTCGTGATTTATGTCCCCGCTTCCCAGGAAGTCAGGTAGACCTCTTGCTCCGGGGTGAGCACATCAATCTCCACCCCCATGGCCGCTAATTTCAGGCGGGCAATTGCGCGATCAATATCTTGCGGCACCGGATACACCTGCTTTTCCAACTCTCCCCCATGTTTGATCAGGTATTCCACCGCCAGGGCCTGATTGGCGAAAGACATGTCCATCACCGAGGGGGGATGTCCTTCCGCCGCAGCCAGGTTTATCAGCCGACCCTCGCCCAGGATAAAGATGCGCCGTCCGTCGGGCAATTGATACTGGTCTACAAACTCGCGCACACGACGTACCTCGACGGCCATCGCTTCCAGGGCAGGGATATTGATCTCCACATTGAAGTGACCGGAATTGGCCAGGATGGCCCCATCTTTCATCACCTCCATATGATGGCGGTCAATAACGTTTTTGTCGCCTGTGGAAGTGACGAGGATGTCACCGATTTTAGCCGCCTCCAGCATGGGCATCACCCGGAAGCCGTCCATCACCGCCTCCAGGGCCCGAAGGGGGTCCACTTCGGTGACTATTACGTTGGCTCCCATACCCCGTGCGCGCATGGCGATACCCCGTGAACACCATCCATACCCGCCGACGACGAAGTTCTTGCCGGCCAGCAGGACATTGGTGGCGCGGATAATACCGTCAATAGTGGACTGGCCAGTGCCGTAACGATTATCGAAGAAGTGCTTGGTCATTGCGTCGTTGACGGCGATAATCGGATAACGCAGGACTCCATCGGCAGCCATGGCTCGCAAACGGATCACACCCGTAGTGGTTTCCTCCGTGCCCCCGATGATGCCCGCGATCAGGTCCGTGCGTTCTTTGTGGAGCGTGCTTACCAGGTCCGCGCCGTCGTCCATGGTGATGTGGGGCTTGTGCTCCAACGCGGCCTTGATGTGCTCGTAATAGGTCTGGTGATCCTCGCCTTTGATGGCGAACACCGGGGTTTCGAAATTGGTCACCAGCGAGGCAGCCACGTCATCCTGAGTGGAAAGGGGATTGGATGCACACAGGCGGACGTTAGCGCCGCCGGCCTGCAAGGTGCGCATCAGGTTGGCCGTCTCGGCTGTGACGTGCAGGCAGGCGGAGATGCGAATACCTTGTAGCGGGCGCTCTTTTTCGAAGCGTTCCCGGATCAGGCGCAGGACGGGCATCTCCAATTCTGCCCATTCGATTCGTTGGCGGCCCTTGGCCGCCAGGTTCAGGTTGCGAACGTCAAAATCGTTGCTCACTTTTTTGCTCCTCGTATAAAAAGTTAAACTCTCATCGCAGTTAAAACAAACTTCAGCTTGTCCTACAGCCCCGCCGCACACCTATCACTTCGATGAAGTGGCAATATCTGTGAAAGCCCAGACGCTCGTAGATGCGGATAGCGGTGGTATTGGCCTCACTCACATTGAGCACTACATCCAACTGGCGGGCCAGGAGTTCCTCCACCACGGCACTGGTGCAGACGGTGCCATATCCTTGATTCCGGTACCTGGGGTCGGTGAACACGTTGCCCACGGCAGCGATGCCGTAAGTGGGTGATACCAGATGGGTGCCCGCTGTAGCCACCAGCCGCCCCTTACGTTCAATGCCGTAGAACACCCCCTGCGCCACCTGATATGGTCGGAAAGCATTTCCCTGGGCCAGGCTGTATAGACGCTCCAATTCTTTCGTATAGGCTGGACTCAGGCGGGTGACCTCACCTGGCACGGGACGGAAATCGGCGGGGTGCAGGATCATGCGCAACATGCGTTCCGGCGCGCCCAGATTGTAAAAAGCGCGCAACGCTGGCAGATGCTCCGGGCGACAGGTGATGTAAATCTGTGGCGGACGCAACGCGGAGCCGAGGATCATGCTCAGGCCAGGTATCTCGCCCATGGTGAATAGAACAGGGGGCTCCAGCCCGGAGAACAACAGGGCCAGCGCCCGTAGTTCTCCATCGCTTTCAGCTCCGTACCATTGGCATTGGGCAAACAGGCTTGGTTCCAGATCGCCAATAGCATAGGCCGCGTACCAGCGGTCCTTCTCCAGGAAAGACAGGATCTCGGATTTTTCGGTGAGTCTGTGTGTTTGCCACATGATTTTGGTTGCTGGCTACTGGGTGCTGATTAAAAGATCGGCCAGTTCGGGCGCATCGCCGAAATTCTCCCGATAGCGGGCGACGAACTGCTCGCGGGTGTAAGGTTCTGGCTGGGGGCCGGGATGCTCCAGGACGTAGGCCGCGGCCACACTGGCCACCCGGCCGATCACCGGCCACGGATAGCCGCGTACCAATCCTTTAATCAGACCAGCGCGATAGGCGTCACCCACCCCGGTGGGATCCACCACTCTGGCGACTCTGGCTGGTGGAATGTCGAACACCCGTACCCCGCAAGTCTCGTCGTCGGCAGTGATGATGGTGGACCCCTTTTCGCCTTTAGTGACAATAATCGTCGGCACGCGTTCCATGAGTTGTGCCTCGCTGAGGCCCGTCTTTTTACGCAAGACGCCGTACTCGTACTCGTTGACAATGAGAATCCTGGCCCCGGTTAAACTCTCCAGCAGTTCCTGTCCCCCGACGCGGGCCACCTGCTGGCTGGGATCGTAAATGTAGGGGATGCCCAGTTCACGACATTCGCGGGCGTATTTGCGCATGGCTTCCGGGTCATTGGGCGAGATGATGGCTATCTCCACCTCCTGAGCGTTCAGGTCGTGAAAGGAAAGTTCTCGCGCCCGGGCCATGGCCCCGGTATAAAAAGAAGCGATCTGATTCTGATCCAGGTCAGTGCTGACGAAAAACGAGGCGGTGAAGCAGTCATCATAGATACGCAGCAATGAGGTATCTACCCCACACGCGGCCAGCCAATCGCGATACTCGCCGGCGTCGCAGCCAGCCGTGGCCATCAGGAGAGGCCGCTCGCCGAGCAGGGCCAGGGTATAGGCGATGTTGGGCGCGCATCCCCCACGCACCTTGCGCATCTCGTCCACCAGAAAACTGACGCTCAGGTGGTCAATCTGGTCGGGCAGGATGTGCTCCCGGAAATGCCCGGGAAAGACCATGATGTAGTCAAAAGCAAAGGAACCGGTGATAACGATGCTCATCGTGGACTTTCCTCTTCGCTCAGTTTTGTTATCAGACGAGTGATGTGCAAATCAAACAGGTCGAGATCTTCCAGGTTTTCCTGGAGTGCTCTGTACACGATCTCCAGGTCAATGTGCCGGTAATTGTGAATCAGCCTGTTCCTGAACCCCGCTGCTTTGGCCAGACGTTCGGCTAATTCAATAGGGATGACTTTGAGACCCGCCAGTGTGCGGGGCATATCAGCATATTCAGCAGGGACACCCGCCCCGGCGGCAGAGATCACATGGGCACAGATGTCCAGCATCGTCTGAATGGCCAGAAGCCAAGCGTGTTCGACGACGTACTGCCGTTCGATGTCGGCGACAAATTCCAGCCAATCCACAGTGCGGTGACGTTCAAGCACCTCCCGTGCTTCCCGTAGTTTGTTCAAAAGCTGCAAGACGACGTTTGAATCGAAGTCCATACAGTATATCTCCTTCTTTTGTATGGGCGAGCATGTGGCCGTAATATAAATCCAAAACGGGCTTGAAGTCCAGGTAGCGGCTGATGACGTCGGCCTCAAACCGGACGCGCTGTTTACCATTTCGTACGTACAGGCATTGCCGATGCTTTATCACCTGATACAGGAACTCCACCGGCCCCGGATTCAACTCCCGCACGTCCACTTCCACTTGACCATCCAGCAGGCGGTAGAGATCGGCGGCATAGCGAACGGCGAGTTGCCATTGCTGTCTGGGTGGAACGCCTTCATCGAACAGCACGCCGATGTCCAGATCACTTTTTGCCCACACCCGACCACGAGCGTAGGAACCGTAGAGGTATGCCAGAGCCACCTCGGGTTGAGAGGCGAAAAACTCTCGTAACTTGGGTAGTTGTGCTTTCAGGTCAATCATCACGAATCCAATCTCGCAAGATAACCCACAGGGCACGCAGGCCATCCTTGGGCCGGATCTTTTTCCCCTCCTCCACGGAGCGAGGGCGATAAGTAATTGGTACCTCACCAACGCGGTAGCCATTCTTGCCCAACTTGTTGCTCAGCTCGAAATCCAGGTCAAAGCCGGAGCAGGTCAGGTTCAGTGATTGTAACACCCGTGTGCGCACCATCTTGCAGGCCGTGGCCACGTCGGTGTAGTTGGTGCCGAAAAGCAGGTTGGTCAGCCAGGTCAGAAAACGCACTCCCCAGTAGTTCTGCGCGTAGATATAACTTGCCTGTCCGCCCAGGGTGCGTGAACCGTACACCGCATCCAGGTTCTCGGCCAGCGCCTTTTCTAGCAGGCGCGGCCATTCGGCAGGATCGTACTCCAGGTCGGCATCCTGGATGATGCTGTAATCGCCGGTACAGTGGGGGATGGCGGTACGGATGGACGTACCCTTGCCCATGTTGCGCGGCTGGAAGATGATGCGCAGGTTGCCGTCCTGCTTCAGCCCTTGCAATAGCTCGCGGGTGCCGTCGGTGGAGCAGTTGTCCACGATGATGATCTCTTTTTCCCACGAGCCAATGTCCGCCGATTGCACCCGGTCCAGGGCATGAAGGATAGTGTCTTTCTCGTTGTAAGCGGCCATGATCACGGATAGTTTCAACAGTCCTCCTCAATTCAGCACTGCCTGAAGAAAGCGTCAATTGTTTTCAACATGTAGTCAATCCGCTCGTCGTCCAGCCCCGGATATACGCCGATGAAGAAGGAGCCACGCATCACCAGGTCGGAGTTGATGAGTTCGCCGGCAATGCGGTGCGGGATGTGCGCGTAACCCGGCTGTTTCAGGATGTTGCCGGCAAACACCAGTCTGGTTTCGATGTTAGCCTGTTCCAGCCAGCGTACCAGGTCGTTGCGGGTGAAGCGCGGGTTATCCCGGACGGTAATGGGAAAAGCGAACCACGACACGTCGGCGCGGGGGTCCCATTGCGGCAGGATGAGAAATTCCTGGTAGCGGGCCAGGCCCGCGAAGAGCCGGCGGAAGTTACGCTTGCGGGCGGCGATGAAATCCGGCAGTTTGTCCATCTGCACAGCGCCGATGGCGGCCTGCATGTCTGTGGGTTGCAGGTTGTAACCAATGTGCGAGTAGACGTATTTATGGTCATAGGTGTCGGGTATGCCGGGTATCTGATACGCGAAGCGCCGCCCACAGGCCCCGTTGGGGTCGGTTGTTTTGTAGGTACACCAGCAGGCGCGACCCCAGTCACGGATGGAACGGGCGATACGGGCCAGTTTCCGGTCATTAGTGACCACGGCCCCACCCTCGCCGGTGGTGATGTGGTGGGCCGGGTAGAAACTCAGCGTGCCCAAGTGCCCGAAGCTGCCCACCGGTCGCCCCTTGAACCGCGAGCCCAGGGCGTCGCAGGTATCCTCGATGACATAGAGGTTGTGCTCTTCGGCCAGGCGCAAAATCACGTCCATGTCGCATGGGTTGCCCAGGTTGTGCAACGCCAGGATGGCCCGGGTCCGTTCGGAGATGGCCTCTGCGGTGGCTGCTATGTTCATGTTGTACGTGCCCAGGTCACAGTCCACAAACACGGGCACCAGTTGGTTCTGGACCAGTGGGGCGACGGTGGTGGGAAAGGTCACCGCCGGGGTGATGACCTCGTCGCCGGGGTGCAATGGATTCTCCAGTTCTGGCGAGCACAGGGCGGTGACGGCCACCAGGTTGGCCGACGAGCCGGAATTAACCAGCACCACCTCGGATACGCCCAGGAACTCGGATAGCTTGCGCTCGAACTCTTCAGCGTAGCGCCCCAGGGTGAGCCAGAAATCCAGCGCGGCATCGGTCATGGCAATAAGCTCGCGCTCGTCGTACACCCGCCCGGCGTAATGGATGCGGGTCTTGCCCGGCACGAAGGGCTGCGGCTGGTGAGCCACCCGGTAGAACTCGGCTACTTTGGCGAAAATTTCATCGCGTAGGACGTTGGCGTCCTGGTTCATCTCCCCACCTCATTGCGTTGTAGCCTCAGATTAAGCAAATCGGTCACCCCACTCTACAACGGCCAATTCGTGGTCAAGGCTTCGCGCTCCAGTTCCTGCCCCAGATGTTCTGACAGCGGAAGCAGCAGGGTCGTAGAGCAGGCTGGAGCGAAAAGTTAGCAGTATTGGTTTATAGCCTGCGGGAGGATGCACCCAACAAATGGCGGTCGAGCTCTCGAAGTATGGGGTTTCGAGTCGCCTCGACCGCCGTTCAACACCAATGACACACAACACGCGAGAAAACCAGCCATGACCAGCGGCTTATTCCTTCGCCGTCCGCCCGGCCCGCGCGTATAGGACGATACCCACCACCAGGATAGCTATAGCCACCAGCGGGCACAGGCACAGGGGAATGGCGTTCAGCACCTGGCCGATCCTGACATTGCCTCCCCGCATGAAAAAACCTCGCATGATTTGCTGGTTGTACCAGGTCAGGGGGTTGCTAAGGGACTGGAGGAATTGGATGAGGCGGCTGGACACGTGCACCCTGGCCCCGACGGCGGACATAAGGTTTAGCAGGCCCATGATTCCACGGGGCAGCCAGCAACAACTCAGCACTGCGCCAATGACGATAAGGATGATCTCCGCTACAGGTCGCCGCTTGTTCATTCGCATCCTCCTTCGGCCGGGCATGAAAAAGAAATGTCTGGGCACCGCCAGTGCCCCGGTTGACTATATTCTATCATTAAAGAGACCGAAAGTCAACCGTTTTCCTCATCGTTCTGTCCGCCGTCACCACGGCGTGCCTTCTTCAGCGCTGCCTCTGCGTGAGCAGCGTACACTGACATGGGCCAGGCATCTATAGCCTGATTGAAATGGCGCACGGCTTCGGCCTCACGGCCAATCCGCCGGTAGGCAAGTCCCAGGTTGTAGTGGCAGGCAGCGAGGTATTTGAGGCCCAGACGATTCTCCCCAGTCTGCAATGCTTCTTCCAGGGAAACTATCGCCGCTTCCGGCGCTTGCATGTACAACTGAGTCACCCCCCGGTTGATCAACACAATCTGGCGACCAGAGGTATCGGGACCCAGCCCTAGAGCTAATTGGTATATCCCTAGTGCCTGCCTGTACCGTTTGCTGGCGGTGAGCCAGTTTCCCACATCGGCCAGTAAACGCACGCGCATGGTGATTAGATAGAGGATAATGAGAAAAAGGATGGGATAAATCGGCACGACAAAGTAAGAAAACACCATGCACACACCGGTGATGAGCAACCCCTCGATGGCGAAACGGGTGGATAGCCCCTGTCGGCGCAAATAAGAGAGAGCTCCAAAACCGAGAATATAGAGCAGGCCGATCAAAAGAATGACCAACACGGGATGCGGATACATACAGGCCTCCTGAGGTATAGAAACCCCGCCAATTTCCATAGGATGTGGATGGCGGGGTCTATGAGACATTATTCCCAATTCGCCAGCGAACCGCCTTAGGCAAAGAGATACCGGGCAGTACGGTCTAGCATCTCCGTACCACGCACTTCGGTCTCGAAGAGGGGAACCAGCGCACGCACGTCCGGAAAGGAGCGCCAGATTTCCTCCATGTAGTTTTCCTGCATGGCGATACGGTTGCACACAAACTCCGGCGCATCTGCCCCCACCGACTCTTTGTCAATGAGCATGTTCACTACCACACCACCCACAGGGATGCCAAACTCCTGGAACCAGTTAATAAAGCGTTTAATCACCGCTATAGGCAAGGCCTCAGGCAGGGTGACAAAGAAGAAAGCCGTTTTCTCCGCGTCCGTGAGCAGCCTTTTGGCCCGCTCCATTCGGGTACGGAGGTTGAGGAGGTAATCCATCAAAGGATCCTTTTCCTGCTTCTTGCTGTAAGAAAGAAGTTCCCGCAAAGATTTGGCCTCCTCGCGGCTCTGCACCATCTTGTTTACCCACATGGAGTAGACGCTGGACATGCCCAACAGGCGACGGGCGTTGGCCGTGGGCGCGGTGTCGAAAACGTAGGCATCGTATTTATCCTCGAACATGAGATCAATCATGTTCTCGAACATGGCCGATTCCTCGAAGGCCGGGTTCATGGTGGCCGACTCGACGAACTCGTCCGCCCGGGTTTTGATGTCCGCGTACTTGAGGAACCACTCGATTTTCTGGGTTAACTCTATCTTAGACTTGGCAATGGTATCTTTGGTGTCAATCTCATAAGCCAGAAGATTGGGCACCCCTTTCACCGGGGTCGGGGCGCCAAAGACATCTTGGTCCAGGAGGCTGCTGAGAGAGTGCACCGGGTTGGTGGAAGCCAACAGTGTACGCTTACCCTGTCCGGCGATCCAGAGCGCCGCCGCCCCGGCCATCACCGTCTTTCCCACCCCACCCTTACCGCCGAAAAAGATGTATTTTATCTGTGGGTGTTCGGCCAGAAATTGGCGCGTTGTTTTTGTGATCATCACTCACCTCCAAACAAAGCATCGGCCACTTTGCCGATCATTTCCAGACCAGTGATATCCCGCTCGAATTCGGGCACACAGGTCAGCACCTCGCTGCCGAAGGTCTCGTATATCTTGCCGAGGTACTTACGCTGCATCTCGATCCGATATCGCAGGTACTCAGGAATATCCTGCTCGATCAGTTCGGAGGGAATCACGCGGTTAACGATGTAGCCGGAGATAGGCACCTGATACTTGGCGAACAGCTTCGCCGCTTTCAGTGTGTCCAGAATGATCATCTCTTCTGGAGTGACGACGAAGAAGAAGGCCGTTTTTTCCCGGTCAGTGAGGATGCTGGAGGAGGTATTGATGCGTTGTTTTATGTACTGGAGTTCGGCCAGAATCTGGTCCTCTTCTGTCTGTTTCTTGCGCTCCATAATCGCCGCCACCTGGGCGTATTCCTGCATCTCCTCCCGCAGGGCAGTGATCTTGTCAATCCATTCATCGTAGATACTGGCCATGCTCAGGTAATAGAGCGCATGGCCCAGGGGCACCAAGTCGTAAATGTAGTAATCGTATTCGCCGCCGACGACGATGTCCACCACGGCATCGAAAATGGCACTTTCTTCCATGGCCGGTTCAGCGGCAGCAGCCTGGATGTAATGCTCGATCTCCTCAGGCACCTTGTCCAGGCCGTACATATCCAGGATTTTGCGACGGATCTCGTCCTGATAATCCTTGATGTGTCGGTCGGCATCAATCTCCTGGGCGAAGAGATTGGGCATAATCTCCACCGCCCCCTTGCCGAAGATGTCCCGCTCGAAAATGTCCGAGAGCGAGGCCTGCGGGTCAACCGAGAATACCAGCACTTTGTAGCCCTGCTTCGCCAGCCAGTAAGCGGTGGCAGCCGAAAAAGTGGTTTTGCCCAATCCTCCTTTGCCGCCGAACTCGACGTAGCGACGGTTGGGATGTTCCCTGAAGACCTTGGCTAGTGACAATGTTAGCTCCTTTCATAAGGATGCAAGAATGCAGGATTCTTGCCCCTTGCTCCTTGTTTCATGCAAGCGCGTCGGTCAGGTCACGTTCGCGCAACATGCGTCGCTTCCAGGTGCTGATTTGGGGCACGACGTAGGGCAACAGGCGCAGGGAATAATAGGGCGGGAGGATAGGAATGCCCAACAAGTCTCCCATGGTGATCAGGATAAACAGGTGTTCCATACTGCCCCGCGTCTTGAGGGCGAAACGGGTCATGTCGTGCCCGGCCATGCCGTAGAGAAACTCCTTGGCCGAACGGCCCAATCTTTTTAGTACGCTTTCTTGTTTTTCTTCTTCGCTCATTTGACCTCCTTACCTGGGACAAGGGGAACTGGTGACGGGGAGAACTTCTCCTTGTCCCTTTGTCTCTCCATCTCCTTGTCTCAAATTCAATCCACGCCTTCGATGAGCTCGGCTAAATCGGTCAGGTCGCGCTCGCGCAATAAATTGCGCTTCCAGCGATTAAGCACAGGGACGACGTAAGGCAACAGGCGGAGAGTGTAATAAGGCGGCAAGATGGGCAAGCCCACGATGTCGCCGAAAGTCACCAGGACGAAAAAGCGCTCCACTTCCGCTCGCTGGCGTTGCAGGTCTCTCACCCAGTCGAAGACGGTCATGCCGTACAAAATTTCGCTGGCGACGCGCCTCACCTGCCGCAACCAGTCCTTCCACTGTTTCCCTACCAATACTCCCATTCCGCTTATAACTCAGCGCAGTCTGCAGGCTAAGCCTTTCTTTTCCATCCAGTCATGGCGATGGGAGGGTCAATCGCCCTCCCATCGTTACATGCAAGAGGTGCTTTCGCAGCTTTATACTTTCTCGACGGCCTCTTTAGCCCGTGGCTTGCGTAGCGCCTTCCAGCCATCCGCGATTAAGACTGCAGCAGCCACCACCAGCACCAGAGCGATGATGCCCACCAGGAGTGAGGCGAGGAATGCCTGGGTCGTGATGTTGGGAGTAGCCAGTTTCTTGAAGTTCGTGTAGGCCAGGAATAGCAACGCAGCTATGGTGGTGACGATCATGAAAATCGAGGGATAGAGCGTCCAGGCATTCTTCCGGCCCTCGGACATCAGCCACAGGGAAACCAACATCAACGCCAGGCCAGCCATCAACTGGTTAGCCGCGCCGAAGGCCGCCCAGATGGTCAGCCAGGGGATGACCCAGACGAAAAGCAGGGTCAGGAGCAAGGCCACGATAGTGCCCACGTGCACGTTCTTCATCGCTGGCACCGCATCACCCAACAATTCGGCGCTGGCTACGCGCATGAAGCGCACTGCCAATTGCATGATGGTCAGGGCCATGATGGTCAGGAAGACAGAGCCATAAGCCGTACCAAAGTCTTGGGGAACTCCGATATGGCTCAGGAAGTTAGCCAGGCCCTTGGAGAAGACCGCCAGCGCCGCAGCCGCGCCGCCAGCATCCTGATACCCCTTAAAGCTCCCCCAGGCGACAGTGGCAGTCATGAAAGCCACAGTTGCGAACACCATCTCCAGGAACATGGCGCCGCCGCCCACCGGCAGGGCATCGGTTTCCTTTTCCAGTTGTCGCGCCGTACCGGAGGTGGAGACCAGGGAATGCCAGCCGGAGACGGCCCCGCAGGCGATGGTCACGAAGAGCATGGGCCATAGCGGTCCGCTGGCCGTGGTGAAGGTGGTGAAAGCGGGGAAATCACCTATGCCCGGGCGCCAGATGAGCATGCCGAGGATGCCTCCCAGCACCCCAAAGGACACGATCCAGAACGAGACGTAGTTGACCGGCTGAGCGAAAGACCAGATGGGCAGCACCGAGCCCAGATAGCAGAAGATCACTACCAGCAGTGTGCCGATGACCTGTGCCTGCGTATTGCCCAGGAACCAGGTGGGGGAAACGACCTTGTCCTCGACCTTATGGAAACCATAGAGGGCCGAAAAGATATTGGCCATGAACGGCTGGGTACTGAGCCAGATGCCCACAAAGGTGAGTACGACGGTAACAATGGTGGTCAGGATGATGTCTCGTTTCCACTTGTAGGTCATCTGTCCGGCCAGGATGCCCATCAACACCACCGAAATCATGCCGAAGGGCACCTTGGTGTTGGTCATCAGCGTCTTCCCTACCGCGATACCGAACGCGCCCATGATCAACAGCAAATAGAAGTAGAGGAAGAGCATGAGAATGTTGCGCGCCCGGGGTGAAATAAGCTTGTAGCTCAGCGCGCCCATCGTGTCCCCATCACGGCGTACGCCCATCATCATGGACCCATAGTCCTGCACCCAACCAATGAAGAAGGTGCCGAGGATAATCCAAACGATGGCCGGCAGCCATCCCCACTGGACGGCGATAATGGGGCCAGTGATAGGGCCCAGGGCGGCGATGGACTTGAATTGGTAACCAAAGAGGACGTTCTTGCTGGCCGGGGTGAAGTCCACACCGTCCATGTACATCTTGGCTGGTGTAGCCTTTTTCGGATCAGGCTGGATAATGTTTTTGTCAATGGTGCGGGCATATAACCCGTAGCCGATAGCTACTCCAGCAGCCGCCAGGATTAAAACCAGGATCGTAAACATTTCTGTCACTCCTTTTTGTGGCTAACTGCCTTGTCCGAATACAAGGCACACAAATTCGCCGCTACCAAAAAAGAAAGAGAATGATTTTCCTAACCTATATCACCCCCTTTCAGCCAGTTTCTACCCCGTGACCAGAGTAGAACAACGCCCCGCCTGCCTGATAATCGTTTTAATTATGTATAAAAAGGCATCGGGGCCGGCGACTACCCCCAGGTATTCACTTGGCAGCCTGTATCCAGACCGCTAATATTTTACTACCAAACTTCCAGGATGTCAATTGCTCTGGCAAGGGGGATGTACTTCAATTTGGGGTAGACCGGGTAACCGACAGCAGTTCCGTCGGCTACCCGGCCCCGGATTTATTGATGATTGTGGAAAACCAGGGGCAGGTATACAATGTAAGCTCCGGCGGCTGGTAGGGGGTCCGGATCCAGGTAGTTGGGTATCCCATCGCCATCGGAGTCGCCGGTGCCTTCCTCGGCATCGTACCAGCCATCGCCATCACTATCCTCGTCTAGGAAGTTAGGCACGCCATCGCCGTCCAGGTCGCTCAGGCCCTCGATCTCGTTGGGAATACCATCACCATCGCTATCGCCGGAGATCACCGGGCTGACCACTCTGGGGCTGCGGCATTCGATCTCCTCAGCGCTATGCACCGCTGCTTCGTTTACTACCTCGCCCCTCACCACCGCTGCGTCTGTTATCTGTACGCGAAAGACAAGCATCAGCGTCTCGCCAGGATTCAGTACCTCGGCGCGGGCGACGATGCGCGTTCCATCACTGACCAGCGTTCCGTTAACAACCTGGGCACTGTTCGTGATATATGTGGTCCCGGCAGGTATATCATCGCTGATCTCCACTGCCGTGCGCGGCGAGTTGCCATCGTTTTTCACAGTGATTGTATACTCGATCCCATCTCCGAAGAAGGGTTGTTCAACGCTACTCGTCACGCTTACGTCGAAGTTGACCAGGACCGGCTGAGCGCGGATCACCCGCCACTCTTTGGTGATCGTAAAAGCACTGGGGGGTATCCCGTAACCGAAATCTGCGTTGCTTCGGTGTTCACCAACAGCCAGGGTGCAGGTGAAAGGCAGGTTCCCGGTGATCAGCACGTAGCCGGTGGGTATGGTGGCCTCGTCTACGGTCACCTGGTAATTTCCAGCGGGCAGGCCGGTGAAGTTGTAGTGACCAGCGGCATCCGTAATCTGAGTATCCACTGCCATTTCGTATAGCCCATCGCCATCTTTGTCCAGGTAAAGATATAAGGACACGTTGCCCCAGCCACGACGTTCCCCATCACCACACCTATACCACACTTCACCGCCGATGGAGCCGCTGTCATCATAACCAAAATCAACGTCGTAACAGGACTGGCCCGCTAATAACTCTATGTACAGACCCTTACTGGCAGCGGTAAGCATGTAGCCCGCCGGCAGGGTGCTTTCGTCCACGTTGATCTGATAGGTCCCGGCTGGCAGCCCATCGAAGGCGTACACACCATTGGCGCTGGTGGCTGTGGTCATCATGAGCTGTCCCTCGCCTGTGGAAAGCCTGACCACAACGTCTGCGATCCCGGTCTCGCCTGCATCATGGGTCCCGTTGCCGTTAGCATCGTACCACACCTGGCCGCCGATGGCTCCACTGTCATCGTAGCCGAAGTTGGCATCGGTGATTTGTTGCCCCCAGTTCAGTTCGACGGTCAGCGGTTCGTTGTAGGTGGTCAGGCGGAGACCGGCGGGTAGCGTAGCCTCGTCCACGTCCACGGTGTAGGTGCCGGGATAAAGACGGTTGAACTGATATGCCCCGTCACTGCCGGTGACAGTGGCGGTCAGGAGGGCGCCGTCAGCAGTGAAGAGATTAACGGTGACGCCCTCCCAACCATGTTCTTCCGTTTCGGATTGACCATTGGCATTTTCGTCGTACCACAGCCGGCCACCGATGATGCCCCGAATGCATGTTGGCTCCATTTGGGAAGGATTGATGGCGTAGAGATACATGTCCACAGAACCAATGTAAATCGTCCCGTCGCAATTGATAGCTGGTGATGACCATATTTCCCCGTCGGTGTGATATTTCCACTTTAGAGTACCGTCTGGATTGATGGCATACAAGTAGCCGTCTTTCGAGCCGACGTAGATCGTTCCCGCGGCATCCACTGCCGGTGAGGAGCGGACATCACCTTCGGTGCGATATTTCCAGAGAGGCGTGCCATCGGCAGCCACGGCGTGTAGATAATTGTCGTCTGACCCAATGTAAACTGTGCCATCAGCTCCAATAGCCGGGGAGGAGAACACTTTGCCCTCCGTCTGGTAGCTCCATTGGATGGCTCCTGATTCTCCCTGGTCTTGGATGGCCACCAGACTATTGCCAGCCGTGCCCACGTAAATCATGCTGCCATTCACCGCTGGCGAGGAGTAGCTAATAGGTTGGCTCAGGTTGACCCTCCATTTCAAGCTGCCGTCGGGGTGAAAGGCGTACAGATGTCTGTCCAGGGATCCCACGTAAATGGTGCCATCGGTAGCCAGTGCAGGCGAGGAGTAGATCGAACCACCGGTGAGAAAGCTCCACAGCAAAGTGGCCGCCGTGCCATCGTCGCGGATGGCGTACAGGCGGCCATTTAGCGAGCCAACGTAGATGGTGCCGTCGGGAGCGATAACTGGCGAGGAGCTGATATATCCCCCGGTCAGGAAAGTCCACTTAACGGCGTAGGTATCGCCGTCATCGCGCAGGGCGTGGAGTTTCTTGTCGTCGCTGCCGACGTAGATCGTTCCATCGGCACCGAGGGCCGGAGAGGAGTAGAAGTGCCTGCCGGTGACGTATGACCAGCGAAGTATGCCCTGTGTACCATTATCCCGAATGGCAAACAGGCGGTCGCCAGTGGCAGTGCCGACGTACAGAGTCCGCCCATCTGGGCTAATAGCGACCGAGGACCACCACACGCGACGGCCTGGCGAGAGAAAAGTTCGCCATTTGAGATCACTAGTTTCCGAACCGATAAATGGGCTGCGCCCAGTGTGCTGAGGGTTTTGACGGAACATCGGCCAGGCGCTATCGGCCAGGCCCTGACCGGATTCTGCCCAGACGGCGGGGTAAATCCAAGAGGAAAGAACGCTTATAATAGTAAGCGTGCAGAGCAGGGCGATAGATAGGATAATTGCGCGGCGCGGTACGCAACGACAGCGACGATGTTTGGGCATATTGATTGTCCTCTAGGCTGGACGCAAGCCATGGCGTCCACAGACTTAAGTCTCCTCCCCCGGGTGCGCCTGATTCAATTCTAGCACAGCAAGGTTAGAGTTCAGTATGGAATTTCCTAGAAATTTGTTGGAATTGCTCCGGACCTCCTAACCCCCTAAAAACCCCTGCACCCGGCTTTTGGGTCTGCAGCGCTCCGGGGGAGGGAGCTGGAGCATGACAGAAAGCACGGGTGCAGGGAGTAATGAGAGGGTATAAGATTAAAGTTTTTGTATATCTCCGATACATTATAATCTGAAAAGGCTATTCTTAGGGTCAAGATTAGGTGGCTTTAGGGTGAAGATTGCGTAGACTCGATCGGGAAATGTAATAGGATGACTCAAGAGCTTATCCGAAAAATTCGTAGTAACGACTTCAGTCGTTCTGAAAGCGCCTAAACTATCCGCACTCGCCCCGCTTTACCTCTCTCACCTTCTAACTTGAACCTCGGCCCTAAAAACTGCTCTACCACCCACACGTTGGTCAGCAGGTGTTCAGTGATTTGACTGGTGGTAAAGGCCGACTCACCTGCTGCCAACGCCAGGGGCAGGATCAACTGGTCGGCCAGGTGCGGATCCAAAGCCGCGCCGCTGTCGTAGTAGGCCAGGAACTGGCGGCAGGCCTCCTCGGCCACCTCTTCAGCCCGTTTGCCCAACCGACCGTAGGCAGTAAAACCGGCCACCACGTTCTCGAATTCGGCCCACAGGAAGACCACGGTGCCCTGTCCTTTGGAGGGCGCGTCATCTACCACTTCGACGTGCGGATTGAACCCGCGCTCTCGAAGTGTTTGCAGGGTCTGGCGCTGTTGGCGTTGTGCAATGTGCCGGGGCAGATTGGAGGTGGCAGATAAACCTCGCAACCGCAGAAGCTGCCCACGCTCGGTCAGAGTCAGACCTTGCAAACAGCGCAAGTTCCTCTCACCTCCTGTAGTTTCCTCGCCTCCTATCCCCTCTATCACCGCCGTCATCTCGCCACCGCCCACGGGATACCAGCCCCATTTTTCGAGATGGACCTTGGCCTGCACACCCATGCGAGCCAGTGTGGGCAGATAGACGCGCTTCAGGTAATCAAATGGTGGGCTCCATTCCACGTGAGTGCCACCGCGGATGTTCAGGCGCGATTGGCCGCCGGCCAGAGCCAGGGGCAGGAGGAGGGTCTGGAACACCAGACTGGCCGCACCTGCGCTCCCGCCCTGGCGAGCATCGGCCACGTCGAGAGCGTAGTTTCCGGCCTGAGGCGCGGTGCGCGGGATGAAGGTCAGCTCCTGTGAACCCAGCTTTGCCCTCTCCACCTCAGCGTTACAGATACGCGCTACTGCCCGCACACTGGTCAGATGCTGGGCCTGCAAACCAGGCTTAGGCCGTCCGGCGCGGATGTTTACCAGGCGCACCGCCCGGCCCAGCAAGGCAGCCAGGGACAACGCAGTACGCAATACCTGTCCACCACCCTCCCCGTAGGAGCCGTCAATGATCAGGATTTCGTTCGTCTGCATTTTTTTCATCTCGGTCAATTTTCTCCGGATAAGGGGTTGGATTGACAATCCGACCTGCAAGGGAAGTATACACGGCCCGCGGGCCTTTGTCAAAGAGGAGCAAGGGTGGTATAATCGAAGACCTTCGAGGTCTCGGAGACCTCGGAGGTCTAAAACGTGAGGAGGACTCAACCTACCCATGAACAAGCGGATACGTGCCGCGGTCACCAACCAGCCAGATACGATGATCGCCCTGGCTCTGTTCATCGCCAGCCTGATGCTGTACCTGATCACTCTGGCCCCTTCCCTGTGCCAGGGCGATGCCGGTGAGTTCCAGACCATCCCCTATCTGCTGGGCATCGCCCATCCCACCGGTTACCCGCTGTACACGATGGCTGGCAAGGTGTTCTCGCTGCTGCCACTGGGCAGCGTAGCCTGGCGGCTGAACCTGTTCTCCGCCGTCCTGGGAGCGACCACGGTCACATTGCTGTATCTGCTGGTGCGGCAAATCACGCCGGACGGGGATGTCGCCGCTCGTGTGCCTCCTCTCCTGGCGGCGAGCCTTTTCGCGGTAAGTACGGCGTTCTGGCAGCACGCCACCTTCGCCAATGTGCGCGTGCCTACGGCCCTTTTAGCCACGCTTACTCTGCTCCTCCTGCTTCGCTGGGCGCGCGCAAAAAGCAACCGCCGGCTGATCGCCTTCGCCGTAGCCTGCGGCTTCAGCCTGACTCACCATAACTCGCTTTTGCTGGCCCTGCCGCCCTACGCTTTATTTGTTCTTCTCATTGAACCGTGCATCCTGCGCCAACCGAAACGGCTGCTGGCGTTGCTCGTTGCCTTTCTGCTCCCTCTGCTGACCTATCTCTATCTGCCCCTGCGCGCCCGCGCCCATCCGCCCTTCGACCCCGGCAATCTGAACACCTTGGACGGTTTCCTGGAGTTGGTGTTGGCCCGCGGGCTCAGCTATAACCTGTTCCGCTACTCCTGGGCCGACCAGCCACGCCTGTGGGCGAGTTTCCTCACAATGCTGCGCTTGCAGTTCAACCCATTGGCCCTGACACTGGCCGTGATCGGGATCGGTTGGCTGGCGAAGAACCGCTGGCGGGTGCTGTTGGTCACGGGGCTGTTCGCCCTGCTGGAACTGGCGTACATCCTGAACACTATCAGCGACATCCACGGTTACCTGCTGCCGGTGTTCATGCTCATCGCGGTGTGGATTGGCGCGGGCGGGGAAGCGATGATAGCCGGGCTGCGAGGTCTGGCGCAAAAACGGGGACAGACAGCATGGGTAAAAGGGGGTGTGTTGCTTCTACTTTTACCTATGTGGACGCTGGTCACCAACTTCATGCCGGTGAAAGCCGCCATCAGCCGGGCGGACGAGGTGTTTGCCCGCCAGGTGTTCACGGCGGTGGAGGAGGGCGCGTACGTGGCCTGTGACTGGGGGACCTACACCCCGCTGTGGCACCTGCAACAGGTGGAACACGTCCGCCCCGACGTGGAGGTAGAGGCCATCTGGCCCGGCGATAACCCTTTCCTGACAGCGGTGGAGCGCAATCTGGGCAGGCGCCCGGTCTACCTGACCTTATACAAGCGCGAGGTGGCCGACCGTTACCGTCTGCTGCCCGTGGGGCCGATTTACCGCGTGCTGCCTGAGCCTCTGTTTACCGCGACGGAAATGGAGCACGCGCTGGCGGGCGCGACCTTCGGCCAGGAAATCACTTTGCTGGGCTACGACCTGGACCGCACCGTGGTGCGTGTGGGAGAGAGCCTGCGCCTGACGCTGTACATGCAGGCTGCGCGCCAGCTCGACGAGTATTTTATGCCCACCGCCCATCTGACCCACGCCTACCGCTTCACCACCGACAGCCGCCTGCTCACTCCGCAGTGGCTACCGGGTGAGGTGGTTGCCGAGCGCTTCGACATGACGGTGCCCTTCGGTGCCCAGCCGGGTGAGTATCCCCTGGAGGTGGGCATAGTCAACCTCTCCCAGGGCCAAGATCTGACCCTGCCTGATAGCCGGACCACCATACAACTGACCACTGTCCGCGTCGAGCCGGGCCGTTTACAAGCCTCGTACCGCGCCCTGCAGACCGCGCTGGGCAACTTCGACCAGAAGCTGCTGCTCACCGGCGTGCGCGCCCGCAGCGGCTGGCGGACCTACACCGCGCCGTGGTCGGAGCCGCCCGTGGTGCGCCCCGGCGAGACGTTGCACGTCACCCTGCACTGGCGGTGTGTGCAACCTATGCGCGAAAGCTACACCGTCTTCGTGCATCTGATTGACGCCGCTAACCGTCCCTGGGGACAGAAGGACAATCCGCCGCTGAACGCTGCTTTCCCGACGTTCTACTTCGTGTCTCGCTGGCTGCCCGGCCAACAAGTGGCCGATCCCTTCCCCCTGCCCGTGGACCCGGCCACGCCACCCGGTGAGTATTGGCTGGAGGTGGGGCTGTACAGCACCGAATCGCTGCGCCGCGTGCCTGTTTTCAACCGCGAGGGCGATCTGGTCACCGACCGGATCATCGTCGGCAGCGTGCGGGTGGAACCGTAGGACAAGCTGTCAGCTTGTCCTACATATTGATGCAGCAGATACCCCCCTGCCTGCGAAGATCAAACCTTATGAGCATGTCTGAAAATTAGGCTAGCGATTAGAAATCACGCCTGGTGAGCCTCCGGCTGGCCGTCCG
>JANLFX010000078.1 GCA_024653325.1 Anaerolineae bacterium | reverse complement strand
CAATGACAGTCAGCCGATTAAGCCGATCATTGGCTGAATCGGCTTAATCGGCTGACCAGTCCATGGCGGCGGCTACGGAAAGCCGCCCTGCGTAAGCGGGCCGCGCCAGCCGGGGCGAGCTGCCCCAAAAGTGAAATACACCCCCCTACCGAATTACAAGCAGCGAGCAACCAGGTGTGACGCGTCCTTTTAAGCCTCCCCTTGCATAGGGCCAGCGAAAAGGAGCACCGTGGCCAAAACGATGAGAATAGTGGTGCCCCAGGTTACGGCATTCACCCATCGCGGGTTCACATACCTGCCCATGATCCGTCGGTTGCTGGCTATGCGTAACATCAACACCATAATCACCGGCAACAGGATGGCATTGAGGCTCTGCGAAAGCCACATCAAGCGGAAGAGGGGAATTCCAGGAAGCAGGACTGCCATGGCGCTGATGATGATCAACCCGGTGTACAGACCATAGAACAACGGCGCTTCCCTGGCCTCACGATTGATCCCCCGCTCCCAGCCGAAGGCCTCACAGACGGCATAGGTGGTGGAAAGTGGCAAAACCGAAGCGGCCAGCAAGGAAGCACCCATCAATCCTACTCCAAACAAAACCCCGGCCCAGGGGCCGGCCAGAGGGACCAGGGCCATAGCCGCTTCCGCGGCTGAATTCACCACCGTATGGCCGAAGAGCTTGGCCGCCGTGCAGATGACGATGAACGCCGAGACCACGTTGCCGAACACCACCCCGCTAAGTATATCCAGACGGGCATAGGCATAATCGTCGCTGCTTACCCCTTTATCCACCACTGTGGCCTGCAAATAGAACGCCCCCCAGGGAGTGATGGTCGTGCCCACCATGGCCAGGAGCACCAAAATATACTGGCTTTCCAGGTGGAACGAAGGGATCACCGTTTGCCGCAATATCTCCCCCCAGTCGGGATGCATCAGGAAAGCAGAGATAATGTAAGACAGGGAGAAAAGGCTCAAGGTGATCAGCACCTTCTCCACCCGGTGGTACGAACCACGAACCACCAGCAGCCATACCAGAAAAGCCGCCAAAGGCACCGACAGGTAACGGGTGACGCCGACCAACTCCAAACTGGCAGCCACTCCCGCAAACTGCGCCGCCGTAGTGCCCAGATTGGCCAGGATCAGGCAAAGCATGGCGAGGACGGCAACTCGCACGCCGAATCGCTCACGGATTAAATCGGCCAGGCCCTTGCCGGTCACAGCCCCCATCCGCGCCGCCATTTCCTGGACCACACCCTCCCCCAAGGTAACGAAGAGCAACACCCACAGGAACGCATAGCCGTAAGCCGAACCAGCCATTGAATAGGTGGCAATGCCAGGGGCATCGTTGTCCGCGCTGGCAGTGATTAAACCCGGCCCGACTATCGTCAGGAAAAAGAGGAGGCGGCTGCCCAACCATCCAAATCGGTACTTTAGTGAAAGCGACATTGGCTTGCCTCCTCAGTCAAAAAATCTTGGGCAGGCGTTTTTTCCAGGCAGTGGGGATGATGGCATCCACCGCATCGTCCACGGTAACAATGCCGTGCAACACCCCCTTTTCATCCACCACCGGTACCGCCAATAAATTATACTTGGCCACGATGCGCGCCACTTCCCGCTGATGGGTCTCCAGATTAACAGTGATGGGATCGCGTTCCTCGTACTTCGCCACTTTATCTGTAGGAGATGCCAGCACCAGGTCTCTCAGATCCAGGACTCCTTTCAAACGGCCGGCAGCGTCCACAACGTAAATGTAATAAAGGGCCTCCGCCTCATGGGCTTGTTCTGAGCGACGCAGGTAGTCCATGGCTTCAGCTACAGTGAGCCCCTCGGGGATCGTAGCATATTCGGTGGTCATAATCCCACCGGCTGACTCCTCAGGATAAGTCAACAACCGGCGCACATAGCCAGCATCCTCATCCTCCATCAAATCCAGCAACTGGGCACTGGACTCCGGCGAGAGGTCGCTAAGCAAGTCGGCTGCCTCGTCGGGGTCCATTTTCTCCAACACATCGGCCGCCCGCTCTCGATCCAGGTCCTCCAACACTGCCACCTGCAATTCGGGCTCGATTTCTTCCATGATCTCAGCCATGGTTTCGTCATCGAGAGCGTGCATCAACGCCCGGCCTGTTTGCCGGTCCAGGCCGCTGACGATTTCGGCGATGTCAGCCGGATGCAGTTTGCCAATTTTCTCGCGTGAGATACGCAGTTTGATGGGGGCTTCGGCCTGCAAGGGAGCCACCACCTCCCAGGGGATGATGGTTTGAGACGGTTCGCGCTTCAGCATGGAAAGGAAACCATGGGCCAGTCGTTCCACCCCCAGCCGACGTAACAATCCCATGCCTCCCACGTCTGCTCCCACCAGGCAGTACCGTCCGCCAATCCGGGCGAATTGCAGGTCATTGACCCGCACCACCCGCCGTCCCTCCACATCCACAATTTGCCGGTCAAGGACATGGCGACCTAACCATAGCTCGTCTCCTTTAGGCTGATACCCCTTCACCTCTGAAGCTGGCACCGTCAGTAGAATCTCCGGTTTCAGCCAGCCAAGTTGCTCACCGGAGATGAAATGCGGGCCGTTGCGGCCGTTGGAAAGCGCCAGAGCGCGGATGGGAGGATATGTTGTGTCTACATCAGCAATCAGCACATCCAGGCACTTGCCTATCCTTTCGCCCCGTACATCCCAGACTGTCTTGCCTTGTAGTTGACTCAGGAATGCCATGTCTTTCCTCCTCTCTAGCCAGGTCAGGATGAACACCCATCAGCCAGAAAGTCTGGGATCGTCCAGTAGGCATAACAAAAGACCGCAGACCAGGCTGCGGCCTTTTGTGATCCAGTACAGGCAAAAAGCACCTGGATCAGCCTATCAAGGCGCCCTGCTCTGGCTGACAGGTGGTGATATGTTGCTTCGATTGATTGAATTGTCTTGAGTTTGCGCTAAGCGCTGACTATTGCCCTCGTCCATCGCAGTAGTATCTTGGTATATCCATCCCCGATATGCCAGGGAACCGGTCACTATTCTACTCCCGCCAGGATATTTTGTCAACCCCTGGCAGTGAGCACTTGTAGAGCCTGAGCCTGGACATCGGGGTTCTTGCGCAGGTTGCTATGATAGCTGGGCGGCAGATAATCGGCCAGTCCTCTAGCCTGGACGGAAACCGCCTCGGCAGGTTTTCCTATCCACAGGGTTAGGTCTTTGTGATAAGGGAACGGGTAGCCACTGGAGTCCACATTCGGCACGATGGAAGCGCTCTCCACCGGCACCACCAGATCACCCAGGCAGGTTGTATGCCGGTACACGGTGAGCCGCCCCCAGTTCACCGCCAGGCTGATGCGGATGTCCCCGTACAGGCAATGATACGATACTGCAGCGGGCATAGCACCAGGGGCATTCAGCTCCTGCATAACCTGGCTATCCGCCGCCAGTTGACGGAGCGGCGGGGCAGTGACCAGCCATGCGCCGGGCACGTCCGTGCCGAAAAACTCGTCCCGCGCCCGGTTTTGCATCTGTACCAGGGCTGTCTCCAGCTCGCGCAACTGGGTCGCTGGCTGACCACCCAGAATGGGCAATTTTTCCAGGAAGCGCAGCAATTTCACCAGAAAAGAACGCTCTGATACCAGCCGTAGCAGATTAAGGACATCCAGCCCCAGGTTAGGCGAGCCCAGTTCGACCAACCTGCCCACCGGACACGGTGTGCCCGCGTCCCACAACCCGACTTTGTGCTGTTTGAGATAGTAACGGGCGATGATTCCGCCCATGCTATGAGCTACGATGTCCACCTGAGCCGGGCCGCCTTTGGCCTGGCTTTTCTCGCTCAGGCGCAGCAACTGGCTGTCCAGCTCCTCCGGCGACTCGGTCTCATAGCGGGTCAGCCGGTGGGCGATTTTGGTGATGTCGCCTTTGTTGTTGTAGTGGCCCTCGTCGTCGTACCCATAATGGAAAGTATGAATCAGGTCCGGGTCAAAACCACCCTTTTCGACCAGATAGCCGATGAAGCCGTCTTTCCACCAATCCTGAGGCTGGCCGGCAAAGCCGTGAATGCACATGATGGGATGAAGTATGCCTGCCATGTTTTCTCCTATACTTCCTCCTCTCGCTCCGCCAACCCGGTAATTACAAACAGCCAGGGAGCCAACCATCCTGCCCACAAGCCAACCAGGCCGTAACGTATCAGACGGAAGGTCAGTCCCAGCCACCAGCCGGCCTCTTCCACGCCGGGAAAGATCATTTTCAGGCCAAAATACAGAGCCAACAGTACCACCAGGCCCAGCAGGAGGCGCAGCACCCGTTTCCACCACACTCCCCAGGCCGAGAAGCCAACCAATCGGCGCTCCAAGGCCACGCCGATACCCATGCCTATCAGCGTGCCCATCGTGGCTGCCGTGCCCTCGGTGGGGTGAACCAGAAAAAGCGCCAGTGGCACAGCGACAGCCAACGGAAGCTGTGCACTCAAACCACCGCGAGCCAGACTCCGGCCCATCGCTGGCATAAACCACAGGCCGAGCAAGATCAACAGCCCACCGATGGCCCACCCGCCCAACACGGCCATCACATGATGCACACCCAGGTAAATGCGTGACAGACCCACCAGGAAGGGGATAACCAAAGCGACGATCCACGCCCACCGCTTGCGCACCTGGGTGGCCAGATAACCCCAGACCACGGTGGTACTCTGGGCGTGCCCACTGGGGAAGCAATAGGTGATGGGCTCCTCCGTGACCAGGGCACGCACCTTATCAGGCGCGCGGATGAACGGACGCGGCACTCTGAACAGGTCCTTGAGGTCCTCGTTGAGGTAGCTGGAGAGCAGGAAAAGGACGGTCAGCCGCGCGCCCATACGCTTGTCGAAACACCAGTAAAGCAAGGGGGGCAGAATGAGGTAGAACTCTTCGTTGCCCAGAAAGGTAATGGCCCTGAATAAGGTATCGAGAAATGGGTTACTGAAGGATTGGAGCCAGATATTGAGCTCGATAAACGCGGTGAAAAAACCTTGCATTCCCTCACCTCCTCGTAAGGTGCGACGCACTTTTGAAGTGCGTCGCACCTTTGCGTCGCATCTCATATCGCGCCTTACTGAACGATATTCAACACCAGTTCGGCGCTGCGCACCATGTCCTCTACGGCGATGGTCTCCTGCGGGGTGTGGACGTCTTTCATCCCGGTGCTGAGGACAAGAGCGGCCAGCCCTCCGGCATTAAACACGTTAGCATCGCTGCCCCCACCAGAGGTGACGAGAGATGGCGTCAAGCCCAGCCGCTCTGCCGCGCGGATCACCCTCTGCACCAGCGGTGAGTCCTCGTCTAGAGTGTAGGCGCTGAAGGAGTGGGTGACCTTGATCTCAACTCCGGCTCCATGCCGGGCGGCAGCTTCTTCCAAAGCGCGGGTCATGGCCTGCACTTGAGCTACCAGCTTGTTTTCGTTCCGGCTACGGGCCTCGCCATGGAGCTCCGCCCGGTCGGGGACGATATTGATCGCTGTTCCGCCACTGATAAGTCCGATGTTGGCCGTGGTCTCCTCATCAATGCGGCCTAGCGGCATATGAGTGATGGCCTCCGCGGCGACGACGATGGCATTGATACCTTCCTCAGGGATTACGCCAGCGTGAGCGGCCTTACCGTGAATTACAGCATGTAACACATCTTGAGAGGGAGCGGAGACGACGACGTTCTCGATCGGGCCACCGCTATCCAGGACCAGCGCCTGACGAGCCTGGAATTGCGACATATCCAGGGCTTTGGAACCCAACAATCCGATTTCCTCGCTGACGGTGAGAGCTATCTCCAACGGAGGATAGGGCAATCCGCGTTCGCGCATCGTCTGCAAAACCTCCAGGATGATAGCGACCCCTGATTTGTCGTCTCCCCCGAGGATGGTCGTGCCATCGGTGCGCACTATCCCATTCTCGACTATGGGCCGGATGCCCCGATCCTGGCCCACGGTGTCCATGTGCGCATTGAGTAGCAAAGGTTCACCGCTGCTGTCCGTGCGCGCGATGAGGTTGCCCGCGTTGTCATGATGCACAGCCAGTCCTAGGGCGATCAGCCGGTCCGCCAGGTGGCGGGCGATGGCCTCCTCTTCCCCACTGGGGCTGTCAATCTGTACCAGGGTCAAAAACGTGTCCAGCAGTCGGTCGCGGTTGATGGTGAAATTTGTTGGCATAGCGATATCCTTTCATAACGTAGTCCTGTGCTACTTTTTTAGCCCCAACCGGTGGCGGGCAAAAGCGCGAACGGTCTTAGCAATGGCGATGGCCTGGCGAGCTTCGTCAAGGGTGGGTTCTTCGCCGGGGTAACGCGTTTGCACAGAAAAGCCGGAGAGAAATTCGAGGGCTCTCACATCAAAGCCAGTCAGGGTGCCATTGCTGACACAGAGATGATTCAGAAGGCTCAAATCATGCGTTTTAGGAAACTCGATTCCGCCAGCAACGAGCAAAGCTTTGAGATACTTTTCGGCGCATTGTTGGGCATGAAAGGCAGCGGCATCCGCGTGCTTGACTTTGCCACGCAAGGCCCGCCGCGCCATGTCCAGGTCGCTTTCAGCTTTCGCTGCCCAATCCAGAGGATCGCTCTCTTTCATACAGACAAATCCCTTTCGTGTACGCTTCGCGCAAAAAAGGTGAGAAGGTTTGGAGAGCCTCCTCGACTTCTTCGGGTGTCTTGACGATCAGGTCGAGCGGAAAGAGGCGAGGCTGCAATGCCATGGCCACGCGCATGTAACGTTCGCGGTAAGATCCATCTGCGCGCACAACGACTAACAAGTCCACATCACTATCGGGGGTGGGGTCGCCGTAAGCGTACGAGCCAAAGAGGATGATCTTCTCTGGGTCCACTTCACAGATGAGCTTCTCGATGGCAGCCGGCAGGGTCTCGGCTACCGGAGGCAGGCCGCGCGGGGCAATGTGTTTGGGAAGAAACTCCATAATGCGGTTCATCGGTGGTTTCCTTAACTCGGATATACTACAACCGCACTTCGCCTAAAAGTGTCATTCTGAGCGACCGAAGGGAGCGAAGCTCCTCCTCAGAAACTTGCCTGTCATTGCGAGCCGAAGGCGAAGCAATCTCCTCGTCGCATTTTGGAGATTGCTTCGTCGGCCTACGGCCTCCTCGCAATGACAGTCAGCCGATTAAGCTGATGGAGCCGATCATCGGCTGAATCGGCTTAATCGGCTGACCAGCCATGGCCGACTCAGAATGACAAGGGCGGCTGTAGTAATAAGCCAAAACTAGAAAGAGGTCCATCATGAAGGGACTTGTATAATTTTAAATTCACGTTTCACGCCTTACGTTTCAGCTTCTTTATCCCGCTGCGCCTCGGCCAGGATCTCCCGCGCGCTTTCGATAGTGACCTCACTGAGCAGGCCCAGCATCTGTGCCAGTTCCTCCACCCTCGCTTCGAGGGGTAATTCCTGCACACGGGTCACCGTCCGCTCGCCAATGACTCTTTTATCCACTTTGAAATGGGCATCGCCATAGCTGGCCAGTTGTGGCAGATGGGTCACGCACAACACCTGATGGCCAAGTCGGCCATCGGGGTCTCCGGAAAGTCCCCATAGCTTGCGCCCCACCACCCCACCCGCACGTCCACCAATGCCTTGGTCAATCTCATCGAAGATCAGCGTTGGTGTGCGGTCAGCATGGGAGAGCACGGTACGCAAAGCGAGCATCAGGCGCGAGGTTTCGCCGCCGGAGGCCACTTTGGCCAGGGATTTGAGCGGTTCACCAACGTTGGGAGCGATGAGGAACTCCACGCGGTCAATACCCGTGCTATCGAAGGCCAGCCGCCGCTCACCCACCCAGGCCCCATCCGCCGCCTCATGTTGCTCGATACTCACCCCAAAACGGGCTCCGGCCATTTTCAGGTCGTCAAGTTGAGCTTCCACGGCTGCTGCCAGCCGGTCGCCAGCCTCCCGCCGCCGGGCGGAGAGCTCCGCCCCCAGCCGGCCAATCGCGTGCAACAGCGCATCCTCCTGAGCGCGGAGGGCTTCCACCCGCTCTTCACTGTGCGTGATGGCCTCCAATTCGGCCGCCGCCGCCTCTTCGAAGGCCAGAATCTCGGTGATGGAATCCCCGTACTTGCGTTTGAGGTTATAAATCAGATCCAGCCGTTCCTCCACCTGCTGTAGCCGCTGCGGACTGAACTCGATTCCATCGCGGTAGGCATGTACCTGGCGGACCAGTTCGGCCAGTTGGTCGGCAATCTCCTCCGCCATGCGGCTTTGCTCCCTGGCCCCGGGGTCAATTCTGGACAGGGCGGCCAACGCGCGGGTCACCTGGCCCATCAGATCGGTCACCGCAGCCTGTTCCTCTGAACCTTCATCCAGGGTGCGACAAGTCTCGCTGACCAGCTCCATCAGCCGTTCCGCGTTGGCCAGACGGGTGCGCTCCTGGATCAACTCCTCTTCTTCGCCAACCTCCAGCCGGGCGGCGGCAATCTCTGCCACCTGATATTCCAGCAAGTCAGCACGGCGGGCCAGTTCGCGTTCGTCACGCAGCAGGGCATCGAGTTCGTGCCGCACCTGGCGTAACTCGCTCACCTTGTCGGCGAGCCGGGCCCGCAGCTCCTCTAGACCGGCGTAGCGGTCGAGGAACTCCAGGTGCTCGCGTACCCGCAACAGGGAGAGGTGCTCGCTCTGACCGTGAATGTCCACCAATTGTTGACCGATGCTGGTCAGCACGGACAAGGTCACCGCTCGCCCGTTCACCCGGCAGACGCTCCGGCCCTCACGGCGAATCTCGCGGGCCAGGATCAGGAGGTCATCGCGATCACCCTCCAGACCATTTTCGCGGAGCAAAGGCAGGAGAGCAGCCTGGCTAAACGGGTTCAGGATGAAAATGCCCTCCACCCGGGCCTCGTCGGCACCGGCGCGGATGACTTCGGTATCGGCGCGGCCGCCCAGGAGCAGGCTCACCGCGTCAATGATAATAGACTTGCCGGCGCCCGTCTCTCCGGTGAGGACGTTGAAGCCGGGGGAGAAGCGCAGGTGCAATTCGTCAATGATAGCAAAATTGGTGATGGTCAGTTCACTCAGCATACTCGCTCTCAACCATGTAAAACAGGCTTCAGTCTGTTCCACTGTCAGCGCAGGCGGGCAATGGCCGCCCCCACAACCAGCACCAGGTAAAGCACAGCGTAGCCAACCTGAAACAGCAAGGAGACGAAAAATGTGCCAGCCTGATCAGGCGAACCGGACGCAGGTAAGAACAGCAGCGGCACAAACGCAAACAGCATGAACGGCAGGGCCGTGAGCACGATGCTCGCGGCCACCACCAGCCAAATCCACCGTCCTCGGCGACGCCTGGTGAGCCGGCGCACCACCTCGGCAATGCCTATCCCGGCAGCCGGGGCCAGGAAGAAGATAAACCACCCCAGGCGGGTGATGACCAGGTAGGCGGGCAGGGACAGCGCCAGGCTGACCACGGCGGCGATGATGTAATCCACTGTGGAAGCAGTGTAGAAGACGGCCTGCTGAGTCTTGACACACTGCGGGCAACGAAAGCCGACCGGGGTGCGAATGGCGCACTTGGGACAGATGGGATTGCCACAGCGGTTACAACGCAGGCGGGTTTCTACGTTGGGGTGGTTAACACAGAATAAGGTTTCTTCTTCGGTCATTGTGCTCTCTCAATCAGATGACGGTCATCTCAAGGCTTTCGTGGGGCGTATTATAGCATATTACCCCACAAACGGCTAATGGTTACTCATCCTCCCGCAGGCTTCGAGCCTGCGGGAGGGTCTTAAACCCCGTGAGCGGGCGTGAATATGGGCGGCAAGGCCCGCTTGTGGGCAGAACGAGCGATCATCCCTTGGACTTTTTGCAGGGAGGCGGGATCACACGATGAAGTGTTGCCCCACTCGATGGCCGCCAGCGTGGCGTCGAGCTGCGCGTAGGTAATCCCCATCTCCCCCTCGTCGGTCTGACCAGGCCACAGGCCAGCCGTCGGCGGGCGGGAGATGATCTCTTCCGGGACACCCAACTCGCAGGCCAGGTCCCACACCTGGGTCTTGAACAACCCACCCAGAGGAAACAGGTCACATCCCGAATCCCCCCACTTGGTGAAGTAGCCGACCATGATCTCGCTTTTATTTCCCGTGCCGGCCACCAAGTAATTGCGCGTATTGGCGATAAAATACAGAGTGGCCATCCGCAGGCGCGGTTTCAGGTTAGCCCGCGCCAGGTCTGAGCCTGGAGGCAAGACAGCAAGCAGGGCGTCGTAGGCCGGGCCCAGATCTACGGTGATCGTCTCGATATCAAAAGTGTCGGCCAGCAGACGGGCATACTCCCCATCCACCGGCTGGCTGTGACAGGGCATAAGCAGACCCAGCACGTTTTCACCCATCGCCCGCTGGGCGAGCACGGCCACTACCGACGAATCCACTCCCCCACTCAGGCCAACCACAACGCCCTGTGCTCCCGCTGCACTCACCCGTTCCGCTATCCAGCTGGCAATCTGATCTGCCAGCATCCTTGCCTCCTCATTGCCCGCTGCGCCTCTCATCATATCACCCTCGATACCACTTGAATGCCGTTCAGGGCCATGTGATAAAGGAAAATGAGATGCAAGAGATCACCGTCGTGGGGCAAAATCCCCAGCTCGCGGGCCGTGGTCACCGGCATGTCATAGGTCTCCACACAATCCACCGGGACAATCACCCGCTGAGCCAGGCCTTTGGCGTTGGCCCGTAGCCGCAGGTGCATTGCCAACTGATAAGTGCACAGATCAGTGCAGTCGCCGACGACGATAAACGTATCCACCTCCGGGTGGCCCTCCAGCCAGGAGTCTAGTGCCGTACCCACCGATGAACTGATGGAGTTTTTGGGGATCAGGGTGAAACGCATGGCAAAGGGCAGGCTCAACAGCTCGGGGATAGTCTCCGCCTCATGAGTACCCGCCCGGCAGTGTGGCCCAAAGGCGCCAAACTCCACCGCATCTGGCTGGTGCGCATCCTGGGTGAGCACGAAGTGGCGCACGCCGAGGGCCTCGGCCCGCCTGAACAATTTCACGACATTGGGCACGATGCCAGCCACGCGCGGGCTAGAGAGCGGTCCCTCGTAACAAAAACCAACTACCATGTCCACGGCCATTACCGCCGCCCGCGTCGGCTCCTTGAGCTCCGCCGCCAGATCAAACGGGGTCAAACCTGCCTCCCAGTCACACAACCAGTTTAGAAAAGGTGTACTCTGTTCGAGTAAAGCTTTCAGTTCCATTTGTTCGCTCTCCTTTTTCAATAGTCTAAAAATTCGGTTCGGCGACTAAAGCCCCACCTGTAGGGCTTGCAGCCGAGCGTCCATCTGCATGGACGCGCTTCCGTCCGCGCAGGCGGACGGCCAGCCGAAGGCTCACCAGGCGTGATTTCTCATCGCCAGCCTAATTTTCAGACATGCTCTTTAGGATGCACAAAGCGCAAATAATTGTACGCCTGGACATGCCAACTGTCAAGCGAGATTCGCTCGCTTGTCGGGTTGACAGATGGACACTTTTATATAGAATTAGGTCGTGCTTTGCTGGGGAGCGTTGCGATCGGAATGAACAGCGAGTACCGAGCAATGAGTAACAAGTTGAGTAACGAGCCCAGGAAGGAGGCCATCGAAAACATGGAAAAAGTCGCCAAGGCCGGACACTTGCCTCGTCGCACCAAACTCCTGTACGGTGCCGGTGATACCGGCTTCAGTCTGACTACGACCATCATAGGGGCTTACTTCGCTATCTTCTTGACCGATGTCGTGGGCGTGGCCCCTGGCCTAGCTGCCGTCGCGATTTTCATCGGCCGGAGCTGGGATTATATCAATGATCCGCTTATCGGGCACATCTCTGACCGCACGCGGACTCGCTGGGGCCGCCGGCGGCCCTTCCTGCTGTTCGGGGCCCTTCCTTTCGCTCTGGCCTTCATCTTGCTCTGGTGGCGCCCACCGTGGAACAGCAACCTTGCCCTGGCCATTCACTACGCCATAGCCTACGTCATGTTCGACTCCGCTGCCACCTTCGTCTACATGCCTTACTACGCACTGACCCCTGAACTGACGCCGGATTACGATGAACGTACCGCTCTGACCTCTTATCGCATGTTTTTCTCCATTGTGGCCAGCCTGGTAGCGTTCACTATTCCCCTGGCCATGGTTGGCAAGTTCGCACCCGAAAACGCGCCACGGGTGCTGCTCATGGGCCTGGTTTTCGGCATCGCCAGCATGTTGCCCTTGCTGCTCACTTTTCTCGGCACGCGGGAGCGCCGCGAGTACATGGAGTTGGAACAACCCAGGTTACTCCAATCTTTGCGAGCGGCCATGTCTAATCGCCCTTTTATCTTCAGCGTGGCTATCTTTCTGCTTACCTGGGTCTCGGTGGACATTCTGCAAACCACCCTGCTTTATTTCATCAAGTACTGCGTGCGCCGGGAATCCTACGGGGAACTGATCATGGGCGCGATTTTCATCACCGCTATATGTGCTCTCCCCTTCTGGGAATGGGCTTCTCGCCGATGGAATAAACGCTGGGCCTACATCGCCGGCATCGCCTTCTGGGCCGTGGTACAACTGGTGCTGATTACCCTGGGTCCTACGACCAGCCTGGCGCTGATCATGCTCTTATGCGTTCTGGCCGGCATCGGGGTGGGAGCAGCCCACGTACTTCCCTGGTCTATCATCCCCGACGCCATTGAATGGGACGAATGGCAGACAGGTGAGCGACACGAGGGCATGTTCTACAGTCTGGTCACCCTGATGCAGAAAATGGCCTCCTCGATAGCCATTCCGCTTGTGCTTCTGCTTCTTGAATTCACCGGATACGTGCCCAACTCGGCCCAGCAGCCAGCTAACGCGCTCCTGGGCATTCGCATCGTGGTCGGGCCGATTCCGGCCATCCTGCTGTGCCTGGGGATTTTATTCGCCATTGTCTATCCACTGAGCCGGGACCGCCACGCTCAAATCTGCCAGGAGCTGGAAAGACGACGGGCCGGGCTCTCTAAGGAGGTTGCATGAACGCCATCCAGGTCCGTCCCATCCGCACCACCAAAGAACGACGCTGCTTTCTGACCTTTCCCTGGCGCATCTATCGGGGTGACCCGCTGTGGGTGCCACCTTTGCTGCCCGAACGAGCGAAAGTGATTGACCCTAAACGCGGGCCCTTCTTCCAGCGCGGTGAGGCCGAGTTCTTCATCGCCTGGCGGAATGGTCAGCCAGTGGGCACCATCTGCGCTGGCGAAGACAGGGTAACTAATGAACAGCGCAACCTGCGAGACTGTCTGTTGGGCTTTTTCGAATGCATAGAAGACTACGAAGTTGCCGAAGCCATGCTGCATCACGTAAGGCAATGGGCCGTACAACGAAATCTCAACGCGCTCTATGGCCCATTTAACCTGGATTACGAGGATAGCTACGGGGTGCTCATCGAGGGACGCGACCGCCCGCCAGTGCTGCTCTGCGGGCACACTCCCCCTTACTACCAGCATTTCCTGGAAAGATATGGCTTCCGGCCAGCCCGGGGGGATAATCTGGCTTACGCCATACAAGCGGACCCGGAACCCCCTGCCCTGCAGCGGCTCTCCCGTCTGGCAGACAAGCTGCGCCAACGAGGACACATCACCGTCCGGCAGGCCGATTTTGCCCGCTGGGACGAGGAAGTTGAGCACGTTCACCGGTTGATAAACGCCGCTTTAGCACATCTCCCCGATTTCATTCCCTGGCAACGGGAAGCATTGCAAGCTTTAATGGAGCCCTTTCGCGCTTTTGCCGATCCTGAACTCATCCTCTTTGCCGAGGTGGACGGAAAGACGGTGGGCTGGTTCCCGGGTATCCCTAACCTGAACGAGGCGCTGATCCATGCCAATGGACTTCGCTACCCGTGGGATTATCTCAAGCTTTGGTGGTACACGCGCCACCAGCCCAAGTGCCTGACCATCAAGAGCGTGCTGGTGCTGCCCGAATACTGGGATACCGGCGTCAGTGTGCTGCTTTTCGACGAAATGGTCCGGCGAGCCCGGACCAAAGGATTCAAGTGGGCTGATTTATCGCTGACCTCAGACGATAATCCACGCACGCCCATCCTTGCTAAACGGATGGGAGCCAAGATATACAAACGTTACCGCGTGTATCGGCTGTGGATATGAACCACTCGTAAGGTCAGACTTCCGAAGTCTGAAGGAGGAATTGGTGGCCTGGTATCTTTATCTTGCGGTGGTAGCCGCAGGCTTCGCAGCTGGTTTTATCAATACCCTGGCCGGCAGCGGTTCGCTGATCACGCTGCCGCTGCTCATCTTCCTCGGTCTACCGGCCAATGTGGCCAACGGCACCAACCGGGTCGGGGTGCTGTTGCAAAATGTGGTCGGCGTAAGTAGCTTCCACCGGCAGAAGGTGCTCGACTGGCGCGGTGGCCTGATGCTTTCTGCTCCGGCGGTGGTGGGTTCAGTCCTCGGCGCGCAAATCGCCGTCAATCTTAATGAGACCGCGATGCGCCGCACCATCGGTGTATTGATGATCGTCATGCTGGTGACCATTCTGGTCGAACCCAGGCGCTGGTTGGAAGGGAGTCCAGAGGCTATGCGCCAGCGACCCGGCTGGATGCAAATGTTGATTTTCTTCGCTATCGGGATTTATGGCGGCTTTATCCAGGCCGGGGTGGGCATTTTCTTGCTGGCCGGCCTGGTGCTGGGCGCTGGTTATGACCTGGTGTGGGCCAATGCGGTCAAGGTGCTCATCGTACTGTGTTTTACCCTGTCCGCCCTGTTCGTTTTCCAGGCTAATGGGCAGATAGAGTGGACTATAGGGTTAACCCTGGCGGTGGGGAATATGCTGGGGGCCTGGACCGCCGCACGGATGGCAGTGAAGCGCGGGGCGAACTTTGTCCGCTGGCTGCTCATTATCGTGGTACTGGCTTCCGCCTGCCAATTGCTGGGTCTGTTTGACCTCATCGCCCGCCTGTTCTAAACGCCCTTCCATCTTCCATCCCTACTGGCGCCATTCATGCCAGGTCAAAAGCACAATGCCCGCTACGACCAGGGTCAGCAAGACGAGCATAATAGCCATGACCGGCCCCCAAATGAGGAGTGGCGAGGTGGGAATAGGAGTCGGTGTGGCCGTGGGTAGCGGTGTATCGGTAGGCGTTGGGGTGAAGGTAGGCGTGGCGGTAGATGTGGGGGTGACGGTGGGCGACGGAGTGAAAGTGGGGCTGGGTGTGGCGGTGGCCGTTGGGGCGAGGGTCTCGGTCGGGGCAGGCGCGCCGTTCAAGCGCAGGCCGCGCACTTCGGCCACCTGGGTGTAGTTTAGCGCACAGTCGTAAACCCAGGCGGTCAGAGTCACGTCGAGTTGCATACCCAGCGGCGTGGTATCCCACTCCAGCGTCCAGCCGTCGCCTCCTTTGGTATCCATCCCCAGGTTGTGCCACCGGCCGTCGTAGCCCGCGTAAAAAATGACCCGCTCCACCCCACAGCCTGTATCCTCGGCCTCCACGGCCAACATCACCCGTCCAGCAAGCTCCGCGCCGTCGGCCGGGGCAACGTAACGCGCCGTGGGTGGCTCGCGATCCAGCCGCACCCGGGGCTCGCTGGTCCAGGAAGCTGTGTTCCCCGCTTTGTCCACCATGTCAATGCGCAGCGCCAGGTCTTCCCGGTCCGCCACATCCTCCGGCTTCCACAGGGTTGACCAACCGTCGCTGCCGTTTTCGTCCACGCCAATGGAGTGCCACTGGCCGTCATAGCCCACGGAGAAAGCCACTCGACTCACACCGCTGATCTCGTCCCCCACCGAGGCCACGATCTCCATCGGAGCGGCCACTGCCGTGCCCGCCGCTGGTCGGGTGATCCACCCTTTAGGCGGTTGGCGGTCGAGCTGCACGTTGCGCACAGCGCGGAAAGCGTCGTTAAAGCGCCCCTGCCCGTCGTAAACCCGGGCGCGGAACCAAAGCCAGCGCTGGTCGGCCTCGCCGGATACCGGCCAGGTAACACGCCAGCCATCAGCACCGTCCTCGTCCACGCCTGCCGGTCGCCATTCGCCCTGGCTGCGCACGTCGAAGGTTACCCGTGCGATGCCGGTACTCCCGTCGGGGACGAACTCGAGCACGAGGTCCCGTCGCGTGGCCATGCCCGAGAGAGGAGAAACCAGTCTACCGCCGGGCATAGCCCGATCCAGTGTGACCTCCGCCGGCATGGTGATGAACTCGTTGCCGGCCTGGTCGTACAAGCGAGCGCGGAAGGCTAGCGGCATCCCATCGGGTATATCGCCCGCTCCCCACTCCAGGTCCAGCCCATCGCTGGCATCGGCATCCCGACCTATCTCGCGCCACTCGCCGTCACCTGCGCGCACGTCCCAGGCCACCCACGCCACCCCGCTCAACTCATCCCAGGCCCGCACTGAAAGCCACACCTCTCCGTTCATCGTTGCCCCAGCGGTGGGCGTAACCAATTCGCCCTCGGGAGGGGTACGATCCAGCGTCACCCCGGTGACCATAGGGATGCCGGCATTGCGATGGCCTTCGGCATCGTATACCTGGGCGTGAAAAAGAATCTCCTGGTCCGCCACCCCCGCGGGCGGGTCCCAACGCAGCTTCCAGCCGTCCGCGCCGTCTGCGTCTACTCCCAACTCATGCCAGCCGCGGTCGTACCAGGCGGTGAAAACCACCCTCACTACCGGGGGGCCCTCGTCGGCAGCCTGAAAGACAATGTCCAGCGGCCCGTTGAACGCCGTATCTGGTTTAGGCGCGATAAGTGCACCGCTGGGTTCTGGCTCCTCCGGCAACCACAGCCAAGTCGCGGCCTCACCGGAATAATCCAGCAGTGGATCGGGATATTCGCCCTCCCAACCATAGGGATCGGTATCGAAGCCGTTGTGCTGGACGACGAAGTGCAGGTGCGGGCCGGTAGCGCATCCCGTGGAACCGCTGACTCCCACCGGATCGCCGGCCTTCACCTTCTGACCAGTAGTCACTGTCACGTAATCCATGTGCATGTACTGGGTGCGGTAGCCGTTACCGTGGTCAATGTTGACGAAGTTGAGATAGCCACAGCGGCTATCCACCGGCCCGGCAAATAAGACCTGTCCATCCGCCGCAGCGACAATGGTACCGTGCCCGGTATTGTAATCGTAGGCATCGTGCCCGTCGTAATACACGTAGTAGTCCAGCGCAGGTGACCAATATCCCCCCTTATAAAGCCACCCCCGCTCGATGATTCCATCAATGGCACTGGCCTGGATGCCGTTGAAAATGACCACCTGGTCATCCCAATCCCGGTCGGGGTAGTGGTGATCGAAATGAGAGGTAACGCGAACCTGGCCGGCAAAAGGTTTGCGCAAAAAGGGCACAACAGTGGAGGCGGGCATCGGCTGGGACAGCCCGGCGGAGGAAGTCAGCGGGGAAGCAGACCAGGCGAACGCAGCGAGGGTCAACAGACACAAAACACCACTGAAGATACGCATGACGTCTCCAAAGTAGGTCCTACACCCATTGCCCGTGCTTCGTCAGCCGTTCCATTAACGTCTGGTACAGATACACTCGCTCCTGCAAACGCACAAACCGGCTGACGTACTCACTGGCCTGCACGAAAACTCGATCGCCATGCTGCAACTCCACATGAAACTGACCATCAACCGTGAGTATAGCGCGATGACCCGTCGAGACCTGGACTTCTACCTTTGCCCCTTGAGAAAGGACAATAGCCCGGTCCATGCTTAGATGTGGGGCAATAGGAACCAATAAAATGTTTTTAAGCTCAGGTGGTAAGATGGGCCCGCCGACCGCCAGCGCGTAGGCAGTAGAGCCAGTAGCCGTAGCCACGATTAAGCCATCGGCGATGTAAGTGGTAAGATACCCGCCATCAACGAAAGTCGGCAGACGCACAATGCGAGCCAATTCTCCCCGGCTGATCACCACATCGTTCAGCGCCTCGAAGCCCTGCTGAGGCTCCTCATCCCGCCAGAACTCGGCATGGAGCATCATTCGCTCCTCGATCCAGTAGCGGCCTGCCAAAAGATCAGGAAACTTGACCCGCCAATCGGAAGGTGTCAACTCGGCCAGGAACCCGACCCGCCCCAGGTTGATGCCCAAGATAGGCACCCCATAATGGGCAGCGATACGCGCCGTGCGCAGGGTAGTGCCATCGCCGCCCATGGGTATAACCAAGTCAAAATCGGCGATCCGCTCGGCGATAGTTTGCTCATCCCACACAGAGCCCAACCAGACCGTCCGATCATGCTCCCGCAACCACTCGGCAATCTCAGCGGCTAGGGCCTCGGACTGGGGGATTTTAGGATGGTGCAACAGGGCAAAACGATTCACGTCTAAATACCTCTAACCCGGACAAGTCGGGACCAAAAGGTTTCACCGCCGAGACGCTGAGCACGCAGAGAAAAAATAAAAAACTCTGCGCCTCTGCGGTTAATTTTCTTGCCCAAAAAGCGAGGGTTTCATCGGTTAGGTCTAAACACTCACAGTCAGCCGGCCTTTCAGCCAGGCCAGGATTTCGTCCCAGGCTACGGGCTCCTGGTCGGCAGCGGTCATGTCGCGCACGATCACCTGTCGGGCCTTGACCTCTTCCGCGCCCAGGATGAGCGCATAGGTCACACCCAACTTGCCGGCCTCGCGCATCTGGGAACGCAGGCTACGGTCGCCAAATGCCAGAACCACGGGAATGCCCGCCGCCCGTAAGTTGGTCAACAACTTCACGCCAGCCAGTTTGGCTTCTTCACCCAATGTAGCGATCAGGGCCAGTGGTTTCGGGGCCGGCGGCACCTCCACACCCTGGGCCTTCATCGTCAGGATAATGCGCTCGATGCCGGAAGCGAAGCCGACGCCGGGAGTCGGCGGGCCCCCCAGGGCCTCGGCCAGACCATCGTACCGTCCACCACCGCACACGGCCGACTGGGCGCCAATGCCTGCGGCCCATACTTCGAACACCGTTTTGGTGTAGTAATCTAAGCCGCGCACCAGGCGATGGTTTAGCGTATAAGGCCGGCCCAGGGCATCCAGGTAGCTGCGCAGCGTGGCGAAATGGGTAGCACATTCGTCGCACAGATAGTCCAGGAAGCGGGGGGCATTGTCAATGAATGTCTGACAAGTCTCCACCTTGCAATCCAGCAGGCGCAGGGTATTCTGCTCGTAACGGCGGCGGCAATCATCGCACACCAGCGGGAGCTTGTCAGCGTAGTAGTTCTTGAGCACCTGCATGTAGCCGGGCCGGCATCGCGGACAGCCAGTGGAGTTTATCTGAAAGGCCAGGTCATGAAAGCCTAACTCATCGTAGAGCTGCCAGGCCAGGGACATCACTTCCAAGTCCACGGCCGGGTCCTGTTCACCGATGGCCTCCACATTGAACTGGTGATGTTGGCGGTAGCGTCCGGCCTGGGGACGCTCATAGCGGAAGGCCGGTCCAATAGAGTACAATTTGACCGGCTGAGGGCGGACATGCATCCCATGCTCGATGTAAGCCCGCACCACGCTGGCGGTGAATTCTGGGCGCAGGGTAAGAGACTGCCCACCCCGATCGAGGAAGGTATACATCTCTTTCTCGACAATGTCTGTCCCCTCTCCTACCCCGCGCTCGAAAATAGCTGTATCCTCGAACAGAGGAGGAGTAATGCATTCGTAGCCATATAGTCGGGCAATGGCGTGTAAGTGTTCTTCGACGTAGCGCCAATACGGCTGGTCTTCGGGCAGAATGTCTTGTGTGCCACGGGGAGCAGTAAATCGAACCACGGGATTACCTCCTGAAACGAGTGAGACGTATTGCTCAGACAGAAAGCCTCGATATTATAGCTCATTTCAGGGGAGTTGTCTAATGACTTACGCGACCAGCACGAGTAGCCGACGGCAATGCCGCTGTGGGTGCATTTCAGTTTCGGAGCAGGTTTGTCCCGTAGCGGCCGACCGCTGCTGCGTCCTGAGCCCGCCGAAGGGC
>JANLFX010000077.1 GCA_024653325.1 Anaerolineae bacterium | reverse complement strand
CCAACGGGCGAAACGGGCACGGTTGAACGCCCGTTGGTGTTTCGATGCCTATGGGCAGGGAGGGGTTCTGACGTTGCTCGATCTCAGCCTGTTAAGTGGTCTCTCGGAACACTATGTGGGGGAGCTTCTGCGGGAGTATGAGGCAGAGACTGGCCAGGTTGTGCCTACGCGGGGCACGGTGCACGACCTGGGGCCGTCGGTGACGCACAAGGCAGAAGTGATCCGTCGCTGGCTGCGGCACGAATCGCCGGCGCAGATTGCGCGGGCACTGCATCACTCCCAGGAAGCGGTGGACCGGTATATCCTGGACTTTCAGAAAGTGCGACTCCTGGCCCAGAAGTTTCCGCCGGCAGAGTTGCCTGGCCTGAGTGGGCTATCGGCCAGCGTGGTGCAGGAGTACTTGCACCTGTTGCACGAGTATGAACCAGGACTGAGCCTCTATCAGGCGGAGGAATCGCATCAAGAGGTTGCTGTTCCGGCGGCAAGCGCAAGAGAGCCAGGTGCGCAGGCCGTGTCAAGGGTGCCCGAAGGGCAAGCGCAGCGATCCCTTGACACGGACAAGCACCTGGCTACACTGGAGCGAACGCCGGAACAGCAACTGGCGGAGAACCCATCGGTGGGTCATTAGGACTTATTTCAGTTCTGGGGCAGATCGGCTACCCCCACCCTGCCTCTAAATGGCAATCTGCGTTCAACTGTGGTATAATAACAAAAATCAGAAAACTATTCGGCCTGCCTGTACAGGTGGAGTGAGCAGCCATGCCAGCGCGCAAGATAAACATCTTTGAGGAAGCCCTCAAATTGATCGAACCATTCGCCATGGTCGACCTGGCCTATGTAAGCGACATGACGGTAAGCCTGTATGCCTGCCAGGGAGCATTGGCCTGGCACCGCCACCTCGACTATGACGAATTATTCCTGGTACACAATGGCACGATTATCCTGGAAAGCGAACTGGGTAGCACATCCCTGCGCCCTGGCGAACTGGCCGTAGTACCTAAAGGTATAGCCCACCGTTCCGCGTCCATGCTATGGTCTATCGTGCTTCTCCTGCACGTTGGCGTGCTCGCTGACCGCCGCAACGGTGACCGCCGATTGCATGCCGTGAAAGGCGAGAGACAACTGGCCAAAGTAAGTATACCAGATCAGGCAAAGCAAATTACCCAGCCCTTCGTCCCTCAAAGCCTGGCCCAGGTTGATGATTTCGTCCTCCAACTGTTCGTCGCCCGTGGGTCTATACCCTGGCGCAAGGCTTCCCAGGATATAATGCTTCTCGTACACGAAGGCCGCATTGATCTATCCACACCGGACGGCCTGTCTGTTTTGAACCAGGGGGAGATGATGGTCATCGGCCACAGTGTGTCCTATCGAATGCTGGCCAGCGAGCGCGCGGTCGTGCTCAGCCTGACACGGATGAAGCAGTAGAAGTTGGAAGGTCGGGAGGGAACATCTCACTTGAAACTTGCTATTTGTGTCAGTTGGCTGAATCAGTACGGCGGGGCAGAAAAGGTGCTCGAGGCAGCCCACGAGCTGTTTCCAGATGCGCCGATCTACACTACCATCTACCGGCCTCAAGCCATGCCTGCCGCATATCGTGACTGGGACATCCGGGTCTCAGTACTCAACCGCCTGCCATTCATCGGCCGTTATCACCAGCTTTTCCTGCCCTTCTACCCCTTGGGCGTAGAATCGTTTGACCTGAGTGCTTACGATGTAGTGCTGAGTATTACCAGCGCCTTCGCCCACGGGATTATTACCCCACCGGATACGCTGCACATCTGCTATTGCCTCACTCCGGCCAGATTCCTGTGGAGCTATCAGAGTTATGCCCAGCGAGAAGGGTTGGGACAATTGATGGAAGTGGTCCTGCGACCGATGCTTAACTATCTGCGTTTGTGGGATCGCCTGGCCGCCGACCGGGTGGATCATTTCATCGCCATTTCCCATGAGGTACAGCGCCGCATCCGCAAGTATTACCGTCGAGAAAGCACGATCATCTACCCACCAGTGGAGACCGGACGTTTCCATCTCTCTGATGGTTATGACAATTACTTTCTGATTGTCTCGCGGCTAATCCCCTACAAGCGTATTGATTTGGCAGTACACGCATTCAACGCCCTGGGAGCGCCGCTTAAAATCGTGGGCGAGGGGAGAGATCGCAACGCATTGCAGGCATTGGCCAGGCCCAACATCGAGTTTCTGGGCTGGGTAAGCAACGAAGAATTACAAAAGCTTCTTTCACGGGCCAGGGCATTCATTTTCCCCGGCCTGGAGGATTTTGGCATCGCTCCGGTGGAAGCGATGGCCGCCGGACGCCCGGTGATCGCCTATGCTGGCGGAGGCGCGTTGGACACCGTGATCCCCGGAGTGAACGGTGAATTGTTCACCGAACTAACGCCGGAGTCGCTGGCCAGCGTCATCCGGGACTTCGACCCAGCCCGCTATGACCCGATGATCATCCGCCAGCACGCGGAACAGTTTGATCGGGCGGTCTTCCAACGGAAGTTGAGGAATTTCGTGGAGGAGCGGTTCGCAGCTCACCGCAGCGCGTTTGAGAAGCGGACAAATGAGCCATAGGGGGAGCTATGGAACTTCGTCTTTATTGGCAGATTGTGTGGAAACGAGTCTGGCTCGTCGTCAGCCTGGTGGGCATTGTAGCTGTGATAACGATGGTTACCTATCACCCACCAGCGACAGCCTACACCGCCACCTTGCGCTTTAACGTCGGCTTGCTACCTGTGCCCCCTACCGGGGCCGATTACACCTACAACCCACTGGATACCTGGATGGCCTCAGAGTACTTGATGGACGACCTGGCCTCCGCGGTGCGCGGTGGCACCTTCGCTGCTGCCGTACAAAGCCGCCTGGGCGTAGCAGCCCCTCCCCTGGCCGGAGCTTTCGGCGCGGCAACGGAGCACCGGGTACTTTCCGTATACATTACGTGGGGCGATGCTGCCCAACTGGCTGACATCGCTAACGCAGCAGTGGCTGTGCTAGAAGAAGATAGCGACACTTTTGTCGGCCCGCTGGGGAATGCCCAGCCCGTGCTGCGCCTGATTGATCCCCCGGTGATCTTCCCCGTCGGCCGCAGCCTGAAACAGAAACTAGACATTCCCCTGCGCCTGGGCCTGGCCTTCATCGCTGGCGTGGCGCTGACCTTTCTCCTGGATTACCTGGATACCAGCCTGCGCGACCGGTCGGAGGCGGAGCAACTGGGGCTCACCGTCCTGGGTGAGATTCCACCACTGCCAGAGCGACGCCGCTGGCCGTGGCAGCGACGGCTGCCGTAGATGCGAGTCAGCCGATTAAACCGATTGAGCCGATACTTCCCATCGGCTTAATCGGTTACATCGGCCGACCACTTATCGGGTACCCCGGGACTAGACGAACAAGTTGACCCCCGCCCGATCCGCTTCCGAGATATACGTAGCCACACCCCCTATCTCGACCCCGTCAATCAGTTCCTCGGGCTTAATGCCCATTATATCCATAGACATCTGGCAGGCGATCAGGCGTACACCGCTTTCCTGAGCCGACTTAATCAGCCTGGGCAATGGATCCACGTTTTTCGCTTTCATCACTGCCTTCATCATGACCGTTCCGGCCCCACCCATGTTCAACTTGGACAGCTTCAATTTGTCCGCCCCGCGGGGCAACATCCAGCCGAACATCCTCTCGATGAGATTCTTTCTCACAGACACCGCTTCGGGCCGGCGCAATATGTTCAAACCCCAAAAGGTAAAGAACATGGTTACTTCCTGGCCCATGGCAGCCGCACCATTGGCAATGATGAACGCGGCCAAAGCCCGATCCAAATCCCCGGAAAACACGATCAGGGTTTTTGAGTTCGGCTTCGCTCCCCTGGTCACTACCACCTCCGGCATTGGCTGTTCCAGTTTGCGGATCAGAGCGGTCAAGGTCGTTCCCTCCTGTCTGAGATCGAGAAGCTCGTTACCGGTGCTCCTGCACCAGGCCGGGATGTCGCGGGCAAAGCCGGGGTCCGTGGCCGTCACTTTCAAAACCTGCCCCGGCTGCAAATCCTGCATCTTTTTGTAGACAGCCATGATCGGCCCAGGACACTGCAGACCACACGCATCGAGTTCAACAGCCGCTCCCTGCCCGGCTTCCGACACCTTCTCCAGAATAAAAGACGGTGGGGTGAGACCAACCACCTGCTGAGAGCGAGTGGACTGCCACTCATCAAAATTGCCCTGTTTACCCACCGCCGCCTCATAAGTGTCATATCCTCCGGTCAGGTTGGCTACCTGGTAACCGTGGGCTTTGAGGATGCGTTCAGCAACGTAACCGCGTTGGCCTACTTTGCAGTAAACCACCCAATGCTTATCCCTGGACAGCTCACCCAGGCGCTGGCGCAGTTCGGTCACAGGGATGTTGATAGCCCCCTCTATCTGGCCAAGCCCGCACTCCAGCGGCGTGCGCACATCGAGAATGCCCACCTTTACAGGATCCAGGCTCGCCATCTCGTCCCAGTACACGATGTCCGTATCGCCGCGTAACCAGTTGGTGGCCACAAAACCAGCGACGTTTACCGGGTCCTTAGCCGAACCATAAGGCGGCGCATAAGCCAGCTCCAGATGCTCCAGATCAAAGACAGTCATGCCAGCCTTGAGAGCGGTGGCCAGGACGTCAATGGTGCGATCCACGCCCTGAACCCCGACCACTTGAGCCCCCAAGAGCTTGCCATCACTGGGAGTATAGAGAAGCTTGATCGTCATCTGAGACGAGCCGGGATAGTAGCTGGCATGATCTGGGCTGTGGGTAATAGTGCTGCGAAAAGCGATACCCTGCTGTTGTAATTGCCTGGCGTTCATGCCAGTGGCAGCTACTGCCAGATCGAACACTTTGGCGATGGAAGTGCCCAGCGTTCCCTGGTAAGCCACCTCCCGCCCGGCAATGTGATCGGCGGCCAGGCGACCCTGCCGGTTAGCCGGTCCGGCCAGGGGGATAGCTGTGGGCTGACCCGTGATAGGATTGATCACCTGGATGACATCGCCGATAGCGTAGATGTCCTTATCCGAAGTCTGCAGATGCTCGTTGACCACGATATGCCCTCGCGGTCCAACCTCGAGCCCCGCCGCTTTGGCCAACTCGCTCTCCGGCTGAACGCCGACGGAAAGCACCACCATATCAGCGGTGACTGACTTGCCGCTGGATAAGGTAACGACCAGCCGTCCATCCTCTCCTCGGACGATGTTTTTCAGCCCATCGCCCAGAGCCAGGCGGACGTTCTTCAGCCGCAGGTGACTGTGCACCAGAGCTGCCATCTCAAAATCCAACGGAGCCATCACCTGGTCGAGCATCTCCACTACCGTCACGTCCAGACCCCGCCGCATGAGATTTTCTGCCATCTCCAGACCGATGAAACCACCGCCTACCACCACGGCAGCCCGCGCCTTTCCTGAATCAACGAACGCTTTGAGAGCATCCATGTCAGGTACAGTGCGCAACTGGAAAACCCCAGGCAAATCAGTGCCGGACACGGGCGGGATGAAAGGCCTGGCCCCGGGTGACAGGATCAACTTGTCGTAGCTTTCGTGATAAATCTCCCCTGTGTCCAGCTTGCGGACAGTCACCTCCTTCTCGACCCGGTCAATGGCTGTTACCTCCTGCCTGGTGCGCACATCAATGTTAAACTCGGCGCGCAAATCCTCTGGAGTGGAAACAAACAAGGATCCGCGCTCTTTGATCACCTCGCCGATGTGGTAAGGCAAGCCGCAGTTGGCATAGGAAACGTATGGGCCTCGCTCGAAAACGATGATCTCCGCCGTCTCATCCATCCGGCGTAGGCGAGCGGCTGCACTGGCTCCACCGGCGACTCCACCCACAATAAGTATTTTGGACATTTTTCACTCCTGATTTATGGTATAGATAGCACCGCATTCAATCATGGAGCGCTTTTTCAGCCACAGAATCACACAGAACCACACGGAAAATTTTGCGAAAATCTGTGTGTTTCTGTGTCAAAATTGATGTCCACGGTTAAGCGAGGCGCTACCATGATATATTGTGCTGCGTCAAATTCCGCCCGAGAGCGGTGAACTTTTGCACAATTATACCATACCCCCCTATGGTTTGTCAACTTGGGCTATTTAACAGGGGACGATGCCAACGTCGAGGGGAGAATGCCGCTGCGGTAAAGAAAAACAACGTGGATAGCAGCACAATTGTCGCGCCCGAGGCTGTGTTCAGCCAGTAGGAAAGCAGCAAACCACCTACTGTTGAACCCACACCGAAAACTACTGAAAGCACCATCATCCGTCGGAAGTCCTCGGTCAACTGATAGGCTGCTGCCGCCGGGGTGACGATCAGGGCCGAAACCAAAACGATGCCCACCACTTTAATTGAGATGACGATAGTGATGGCGATCAAACTGAGCAACAAAAAGTAAAGCTTCTCCGCCGGTAAACCGACGATCTCGGCCATTTCGGGATCAAAGGTGATCAACAGCAATTCTTTGAAAAACAAACCTATCACGCTCAGCACAACCGCCCCCAATCCGATGGTGACCCACAGATCCTGAGAGGTAACGGCCAGAATGCTGCCGAATAAATACCCGAACAAATCCGTATTGTAACCGCGCATCAGACCGATAAGCAAAATACCCAGCGCCATCGTCGAGGCGAAGAAAATGCCCACTGCCGTGTCCTCTTTTATCTGCCCTTTGCGCGAGGCCCAACCGATGCCCCAGGCAGTGAGCAAACAAAAAACGACAGCCGTCAACACCGGGTTCACGCCCAACAGAAACCCCAGGGCTACGCCGCCAAAGCTGGCGTGGGAGATGCCTGCCCCGATGAACGACAACCCCTTGAGCACGACATACACCCCGATCACCGCACACAACGCGCCAATGAGCGCCCCACTGATCAGTGCCCGCTGCATGAAAGTATAACCCAAAAGCTCCACCATTCCCTACCTCGATCTCCATTCGCTATTCGTCATCCGACCCATGTCCAGGGGTAACCACCATATGAGACACCGGTCCATGTCCAAAGAGTATTGCCTCGGGACCGTACATGCACGATAACACCTCGCTCCCCATTGTCTCAGGACGACCGTGGGCTACCAGCCGCCGGTTTACACAGGCTACTGCATCCACATAAGATGCCACCACTCCCACATCGTGCGAAACTACCAGGATGGTGATCCCTTCGTCGTGTAAATCGCGCAGCAGCTCGTATAGGCTCTCCGTAGCCGCCACATCCACGCCGGTAGTCGGTTCATCCAGCAACAACAACTCTGGCTCGTTGGCCAAAGCGCGGGCCAGAAACACCCGCTGTCGCTGCCCCCCAGACAAGCGCGCCAATGGCCGGTCGGCCAGGTCGGCGACGCCCACTCGTTCCATCGCCAGGATGGCTGCCTGCCGATCGGCTGCCGCCGGGCGACGGACCAACCCGATTCGTCCATAGCGCCCCATCAACACCACCTCACCGGCCCGCACGGGGAAATTAAGGTCCACCGACATCACTTGCGGCACATAGCCAATGCGCCGCCGCTCGCCATCTAACTCCCACGGCGCCTTGCCGAACACACGCACAGTACCGCGTATCGGGCGCAACAAACCGAGAATTGTTTTGAGCAGCGTGGTCTTGCCGGCACCGTTCGGGCCGATCACAGCCAGAAACGCCCCCGGTTGCACACTTAGATTGACATCCTCTAGAGCCACCAGGTCCTGATAGGCTACCGTGACATGTTCCAAGAGAATAATTGGCTCACCATCCATTATCCTACTCCGTATCTGTCTACCGCAGAGCCCGCGGAGAACGCAGAGAATCCTGGAAAGTCATTCACTACCCAGCGAATGCCATTTTAGATTTTCCCGTTCTGTTATCTCAGCGCCCTCTGCGTTCTCGGCGGTAAACGCTTACCCCACTCCTTACAGCGTGAACTCCGCCACCAGGAAAGTATGATCTGAAGGCCGTTCCGCCCGCCGGGCATCAACATCAATCCAGGCCCGTGTGGACTGGCGGGCCAGCGGTTCCGTGGCCCAAATGTGGTCCACCCGCCAGCCAATCTTGCGCTCCACCGCATTGGCAACCCGATAATCCCAAAAGGTATATTGCTCGGCCTCATCGGGATGATGGAGACGGAAGACGTCCACAAAGCCCCATTCGCGGACCCGCTCCAGGGCAGCCCGGGCTTGAGGATGGAAATCCACGTGCCCTTCCAACCGTTTCGGATCGTGGACATCTATAGGTTCAGGAGCGACGTTGAAATCGCCTACCCATAGAAGCGGCTTTTGCGGCGAATAGTGGCGCTCGAACAAAGCCCGTAGCCGGGCAAACCATGCCAGCTTGTACTGAAAATGAGGGGAATCGGGAGAGCGCCCCTGCGGGACGTAAGTATTGACCACGGGAACATTCCGAAAAACGGCCCGGATCAGGCGGGCCTCATCAGGCTCACCGCCATCATCGAAACCAAAGACGACCTCCTGCGGTTCATCCCGGCTGGCGATGGCTACACCGGCATAAGCTTTCTGTCCCCGGAATACGACATGGTAGCCGATCTCTTCAAAAGCACCCGCCGGGAAATCGGCGTCCTGCACTTTCGTCTCCTGCAAACAGAGCACATCGGGAGCCTCCCATTGCAGCCAGCGGAGCACCAGCTCCAACCGGCTACGAATCGAATTAGTGTTGAAGGTGGCGACTTTCATATCCATCCGACCTCCTACTTCAACGCCTTTTCCATCTCCGCAAGATTGCGCCGCATCATATCCACATAACGAAAATCCGGCGGGTCGCCAAGTGGGTTCAGGAAAAGCACCTCGGCCCCGCTCTCGGCGGCGATCACTTCGGCTGCTTTTGGTGAAAATTGGGGCTCGGCGAAAATCGCTTTAGCCCCAATGGCCCGGGCCGTTTTCACTATCTGGGCGACCTCGGCTGGCGATGGTTCTTTGCCTGGCGTGGTCTCGATAACTGCCACCTGCTCCAACCCATACCGCCGGGCAAAATACACCCAGGCCGGGTGGAAAGCAATGAACTCCTTGCTGGAGAATGTTGCCACCCTGCCGCGAATCTCCTGGTCCAGAGTTTTCAGCTCGCCGATATATCGTTCGGCATTCGCCCGGTATATCTCTGCGCCGCCTGGGTCAGCCTGGACCAACGCGTCACGGATTCTTTCTACCTGATGGATAGCGTTAAGGGGATCCAACCAGATGTGTGGATTGCCCTTCGGCTCGTCGCTATCCCCCTCCAAAATCGTGAGCCCCTGCGATGTATCTACCACAACCAGATGATGGTTGTTGACCGCGTTCACCGCATCATCGGCCCAAAACTCCAGGCCGATGCCGTTGAGCACCAGAACGCGCGCCTTGCTGAGCGTCTGTAATTGGGCCGGGGTGAGCTCATAAGTATGCGGGCTGGCCCCAGGCGGCACCAGCATCTCTACCTGCACCCGGTCACCGCCCACCTGCTGACTGAAATCGTACAGTGGGGCAATGCTGGCGGCGATCAACAGCTTATCAGTGCCAGCATCGGTAGGCTGGGGTGTTCGTCCGCCGCATCCTGTCAGTGACAACCATAACAACACAGCCATCGCCAGCACGACGTACAGAAAGCGGATTGGTTTCGACATCATATCGTCTTCCTCGCTTTTGTCTTCTGCCTCTCGCCCCTTACAATTTATTCTGACAGGCCGGACAGGTACCGAAAAGCTCCAGCCAGTGCTCCCTAATGACGAAACCCGTGCTTTGGGCAACGCGATTTATCAGCGGACTCAGATCACCGCCCTCGAACTCAACCACATCGCCACACCCTTCACAGATCAGGTGATGGCAATGCCCCTGCCCAGCCGAAGCGAAGCTGTGGCAACCGTCTTTCAGGTGTACACGCCGCACCAGCCCTAATCCAGACAAGATATCTAGCGTGCGATACACCGTGGTCAATCCCAGGTCGGGACAATTGACCCTGGCCCGTTCATACACCTCGGTCGGAGTCAAATGCATCCCCACCGCAGCGATTACCTCCAACACCACCCGTCGTTGTCGGGTGACCTTATAACCCGCCAACCGCAGTTTCTCCACCCATTCGGCCACTTCAACGTCCATATCTATTCCTGTAATTGAAAATATTTTTCAATTATATTGTATCACGGGCCGCATCCGAAGTCAAATACGCTGGTTGCTGGTTGTTTGCCAAATCAGCTATTTGGGGGTATACTTATGACGAGTTAACCTCAGTTATTGAGCAATGCACCGTGACCGATGTGCTTGCTACGCGAAAAACGGTTAGGGTGACGATGTCTCAAAAGCAATGGGCTATCATCGATGTGCTAGTAACTGTCAATATCCTGATCTGGGGAGCAGTGTGCAGCTTCCTCGTTGCCCAATCCCTCCCCATTGCCCCAGAGATAGTGGTGGCAGCAGCGGGACCGGTCGTGCCGGCAACAGTGGCCGTCGCCACCCCGGACATCGTCCTGCCTACTCTACCGCCCCCCACTGACACTCCCCTGCCACCGCCATCCCCTACCCCACTACCCTCGTCCACCCCAACCCCCACGCCTACCGAAGCACCACCAGCGACGCCAGAACCGCCGCCCACCCCTGTACCTCCAATTGACATTCCCTCAGATGCGGTGAACATCGTCCTGCTGGGCACTGACACGCGGCAAGGCCTTACCTCCTGGCGCACCGACACGATCATTCTGGTGGCGGTGAACCCGGACCAGAAAACGGCAAGTTTGCTTTCCATTCCCCGCGACTTGTGGGTGTACACCCCCGGTCACGGCTACCAGCGCATCAATACTGTGGACTGTCTGGGTGAAAGGATAGGGTATCCCGGTGGGGGACCGGCCCTTTTGAACGAGACCCTGCGCTACAATCTGGGCATCTCTTTTCATCACTTCATCCGCGTGGACCTGCAGGGCTTCGTGCGCATCGTGGACACTTTAGGCGGGCTCGATGTAGACGTGGATCAGACCATTCCTTATGATAGTTACACTGGCCTGGCCCTTACACCGGGCATTTATCACATGGATGGGGAATTGGCGCTCAAATATGTGCGCTCGCGGATGACCACCAGCGATTTCGACCGGTCACGGCGGCAACAGAAGGTGCTCAAAATCATGTGGCAACAAGGGGTACGGCTCAATCTCGTTCCTCGCATCCCTGAACTGTGGAGCACACTGGGCGACGCTTTCCAGACCGACCTGCAGCTAGACGATGTGCTTGCCCTGGCCCAGATAGCCAGCCAGATAGAGCCGCAATATGTGAAGAGTCGCCTGATCGAGGGAACGATGGTCACTGGTTGGACCACGCCGAAAGGAGCGATGGTGCTCCTACCGAACTACGAGCTCATCCGCCAGGCCTTGCTCAGCCTGTACGCCCCGCCCGACGAGAATCTGAAACGGCTGGCGGAAGAAGCAGCCAGGGTAGAAGTGCTCAACGGCACGGGCATACCAGAACGGGCGGCATTGGCTGCGGCGCGATTGCGCTGGGAAGGAATACAAGTACTCACTGTGGGTTTTGCAGACCGCACGGATTATGAACATACTCTGATCATCAACTACTCAAACAAAACATACACCCCAGCACGCCTGGCTGCTGTGCTGGGGATGTCTGCTGAGAATATCCGCCAGGAATCCGATCCCACCAGTCAGGTGGACATCCGGGTCATCCTGGGACGTGACTACAAACCATCTCCCTGAGTTCCCCTGAGCTCTCCCAAGCCTCTAACTTTATGCACGCACTCCCGCCAGACGCACAAGCCAACGCACCAGGCGGAGTAGCAATCGCCTGCCGAGGGAAAGGCGAGGATAGCAGGTCAGAGCGGCCTCGTAGACAACCAGGGCCTCCAACCAGCGCCGTTGTCGAAAGCGCACAGCGCTCAGAAGCCGCCGGGTATCGCCTTCCAGTTGGCGCTCACCTGTCTGGTGTAAAAGGATGGCTGCCCGCGACAAATGCGAAGCGGCCTGGTCCAACCGTCCCTGGGCCAGGTACAGGCTGCCCAGGTTACCCAGAACCTGTCCTGCGCGGGCCTGATCTCCCAATCGCTCAAAATCTTCCTGAGCGGCGGTAAACGCCGCTGCCGCCTCGTCCCAACGGTGCTGCGCGCGGTAGGCCACTCCCAGGTCATTCTGCATTTCAGCAGCGGCAAGCGAGTTCCCCGCCGCCGCAAACAGATCACGGGCAGCGACAAAACAAGCAGCGGCTTCGTCATATTTCCCCACCCGGTAATGTTGCATGCCTTCGTCGCGCAGGATATGGGGGTCTCTCACCATTAGCTTTTTCCTGCCGTTACCTCACGCTGTGTCTCGCGCAAAGACGCAAAGTACGCCAAGTTCATACGCCACAAACATTTCTTTCCTGAATTCTCAGTGTCCCCTGCGTGCTCTGCGGTAAACAAACACTACCTCACGTTTAAAGCTTGCTCAACGGCACACGCAAGGTCACTGTGGTACCCTGATTAGGGATGGCCTCGCTGCTTTCAATCTCCAGCTTACCCTCGATGAGCTCTGTCCTTTCCCGCATGTTTAACAAGCCAAAGCTACCTCTCTCATCGTATTCGCGCTCGATCTGCGCCAGGTTGAACCCCAGCCCATCGTCCTCCACACTGATCACCAGCTCCTCTTCATCGCTCACCAGCAAGCGTATCCAGACATTGTGGGCCCGGGCATGCTTTTTGACGTTATTCACTGCCTCCTGGACAATGGAGAAGATGATACCGGCCACCTTTGGCTTCGGCTCCCATGTAAGCCCCTCGGCCTCGAAATGCACCTGGAAATTCTCACTGCCCCTTAACTGCTCCACATAAGCTTGCAGCGCGGAAACCAGCCCCCGGCTTTCCAGGATGACCGGGCGTATCTCAAACAGGAGCAGACGAGCATCACGCATTGCCTGGCGGGTGAGCTTGCGTAAAGCGTCCAACTCGGCGTAGACCGCCTCGGGCTTGACACTCATCAACCGTTCGACGTGATCCAGTCCCATGGCAATAGCGGCCAGCAGTTGCACGGTGCCGTCATGTAAGTTGCGCGCCAGCTCGCGACGGACTTCCTCCTGGGCCTCGATAATCCGATCGCGTTCCTCGCGCAGTGATTGATACAGACGGGCATTTTCGATGGCGATAGCCGCCTGGGCGGCCATGGTCAGGGCCAATTGCAGGTCTTCCTGGTCAAATCCATTGCCGGAGAATTTGTTCAGGACCTCCAGCACGCCGATGGTCTTGCCTTTGATCTGCAAGGGCACGCAGAGCACGGAACGGGTGAGGAAACCGGTGCGCGTGTCCACTTCCCGGTCGAAACGTTCATCCTGAGAGACATCGTTGATAATTACCGGTTCGCCGTGGGTGGCCACCCAGCCTACCACCCCCTCGTTCATGCTGACTCGTTGCTGGCGGAGCCCGGCCGTTCCGGGACCATGGGTGACCTCAAACACCAATTCCTGAGATTGCTCGTCAATGAGCATGAGCACCGCCGCGCCAGCATCCATCACGTTGGCAGCAAGCTGCATGGTATCACGCAGAAGCTTGCTCAGGTCAAAAGTGGAGACCATAGCCTGACCCATCTGGTAAAACAGCCCTAATTGGCTCAGCCGTTGTTGAGTCAGGGTCAGCGTTTCGATCAGATCGGCCAGGCTACCAATGCCGCGCACAAAGCGACTGAGGATTTGCTGTTGACCAATGCTCAGACTTTTGTCTGAGGGGAATACCAGGCTGAGGGAGCCAATCACCGAAGTCTGGCTGAGTAAAGGGGTGTTCAGTAAGGTCTGTCCGGTCTGGGGAAGGCGACGCAGGGTGATAGGAGCTATATGGGGGGTGAAAACCTGGCGGCGCGCCTGGGACAACCTTTGTTGTACGGTTTCCTCCCACAAATCTATCTGCTCGGCGGCTATGCCTTCCATACTGCCCTGGCGCACGCGATGGGTAACGTTGTGCACGAAAAGCAGTGAACCTGCACTGGCCTGGAAAATGTGCACTAGAAGAGAAAGCGCCTCGGTCAGCATTTCATCCAGATTACGAGCAGAAACCAGCTCGATAAATCTGGCGAAACAGCTCAGCTCTTCTACTTGATCCTCGGTACCAGATTCGCGGAATGCAAGCTCACCATCCAAGGCAAACACCCATTCAGTAAGTGATGTCCAACAGGCTCTCCGCAATGCGGCGCAACGTATCCGCCGAGGCTTCACTCAAACGCATAGCCACTTGCAGATAAAGAGCGTTGCCCGGTTCGGCGACAAATTGACGCACGTCGGGTGGAAGGGCCATGAACCGCTCTATCTCTCGTTTAATCTGCCAGTGGCGAGCCAACGTACTGGCCGTCTCATCAAAGAAACGGGTCATGGGGATAGACAAAAACTCGGCCAGGGTTTCCAATTCCGGGATAGGGATGTCGCGTTGGCCGAATTCATACTGAGAGATGCGACCGGTGGAGCAACCCAGGAGCTCAGCGCATTCTTTTTGAGAATGGCCCGTCTCCAGGCGGCGTTGTCGCAAGAGCGCACCGATAATCCGTCGCCGCGCGGCCATAATGTCGGCAAAGGGTGGTAAAGGATGCTCTTCCTCCGGCGGCAGGTCGTATCCATCAAAGAACCGGGAGATGGGTACGTCCAGGAAATAAGCCAGCACTTCTAGTTGGGGTAACGAGAGGGGTTTGTGTCCCAGTTCGAACTGGGCAATAGCATCCGGTGAGCAATTGAGTACAGCCGCACAATCTTTTAGTGTTTTGCCGGCGCGCAGGCGAGCGTCTCGCAACAGAACACCGAGGATTTTGTTACGCAGGGTCTTCGCTTCTTCTGTTAGCATGGCCCACTCCTTGCAGCGTCACAGGGGCTAAACAATTTGTAATTATATCACAATCGCGTCCAATGGACAACCTGGACCGGAGCTTCAGGCCGTCAGGCTCGCGAACCCATCAGCGCCTCCATAAAGGCCTGAATGCGAGTTTTTATCGGCTCTTCGGCGTAGACGCGGCTATCACACATATCGGCCTCGATGAGCAGCCCGGGTACCCCAGTGCGCTCACCGACGATGCGCCACAATTCATACTGCCCTAACGAATAAGGTTTGCAGCTCCGGTTAGAATGGAATACCATTCCATCTACCTGGAAACGGCGCACCATATCGGTCATGATCTCAGCACGAGCCTGGATACTCTGGTTGATAAACACACTGGTATAGGTACGAGCCAGGCCTTCGATGGGGTCATCCAGGTCTACGCTGAGGGACCAGGCATTGGTGTACGTGTCTACGACGAAGCAGGCCCCGTAATCAACAAAGTAGCCGAACAAGCGATAAAGCCGATACCAGATGGCGATGTTATCCCACAGTAAACGGAAGCGTTCCTCTGGAACCGCTCCCACTCCCTGCGCCACTCTTTCCTCGACCTCGGCTTTAAGCTGGCGATAATAGCTTACGGCGGCTTTGGTACCGCGTAGCACAACGATGGGGGCCATGGCCACGAACAGGTCGGGCGCGTTCAGTGGAGAGGGGCGAGCGGTACATAGCTCACGGATTTCACGCCAAAGGCTTACGGCTTCGTTGGAACGAGCCAGTACCTGATGGAATTTCTTTTCACTCAGCCGGCGGCCCGTGTGCCTGGCAACCCAGGCGATGAATTCTTCCAACTGGGCAGCCACGTATTGAACGGCGTGGGGATCAATCTGTGTACCGTGGATATAGGGCGTGTCCAGCAGGAAAAAGGGAACGTTATAATGTTGAGCCAGGGCCTGGTACCACTTAAGCACCGTCCCACAAATGTTGTTACAGGCCACCAGCAAATTGGGCCTGGGCAAGCCACCGAGGGGGGCCTGGCGGCTATTCAGCACTGAGCCGATGTGTGTGCGTGCGTATGAGCACACGTCCACGGCGTACCCGGCCGCTTCGGACACCTGACACAGGTCAGTAGCCACTCGCTGCGCGCCGCATAAAGCTCCGTAGTTCTCCGGGTACACGGTGGCCACGCCCATGGCTTCCAGGATCTCGACCGGCGCGCCACTGGTCACCCAGGCCAGGGGTTTGATATGGCTTACAGGCCCGCGTGTGGCGTAGTACCAATTCATAAGCCGGTTGAGATGCTGGGCCGTTTTTAGTTTGCGGTATTTGCGTTCAGTCATGGCTCATCCATATTTTACTATAACACAACTCGAGACAAAAATCAACAGCAAAATGACAAATCGGACAACAAGTGGTATACTTTCCACCACCACACAAGGACCAGGACGAAGGAGGAAATCCATGGGCGGATTCATTGGTGCCGCCGATTTGGGGGGCACTCAGATTCGTACCGCCCTCTATCATGAGGACGGCACCCTATGCAAGCGAATCAGTGATCTCACTCATGCCACTGAAGGTAAAGATGCAGTGCTCAGACGCCTGATCGAGGCCATTCGCGCCGTCCTTCCGGATCGCATTGAGGAAATTCAAAGCATCGGCGTGGCAGTGCCTGGTCCGCTCGACCCACGGACAGGTGAAGTGATCTCGGCCATCAACCTCCCCGGTTGGACAAACGTTCCCCTCAGAGACATCCTCCAGCGGGAGTTCGGTGTTCCAGTTCACGTGGGCAACGATGCCAACGTCGCCGCCCTGGCGGAGCAACGTTTCGGGGCGGGAAAAGGTTGTCCGGATTTGGTGTACATCACGGTGAGCACCGGCATCGGTGGGGGGATCATCATGAACAACAAGTTGCTTCTGGGCAGCCGAGGCCTGGCCGCTGAAATTGGCTATCAGATTATGCCCCCCGATGAAACACCCTGGGCCAATAGCAGCTTCCAGTGTTTGGAAGACATCGCTTCAGGACCCGCCATCGCCGCTTACGTCGTGCAGCGTATCACCCTCGGCGAGCCCACTATGCTCACCGAAATGGCAGATGGAGACCTGGCGCGGATCACTGCCCGCATGGTCAACGAAGCGGCTCAGGCTGGGGACGAGTTAAGCAAACGGGCATTGCGACGGGCCGGGTTCTATCTGGGACTGGGCATTGTCAATCTAATGCACATTCTGAACCCGGCGATTTTCGTTTTGGGCGGCAGTGTCGCTCTGCACAGCGGCAATTTATTCTGGGAACCGATGCGCCAAGCCATCCGCGAAAAAGCAATATCTCCCCTGTATTGGGAGAACACTCCCATCGTGCCAGCAGCTTTGGGCGACGACGCCGGGCTACTGGGAGCCATGGTGCTGACCAAACAGGACGCGTAAATTGAGGCCCCTCACCGGATACCCAGGGGCAATATCATCGTGCAGGTAGTCCCCTCTCCCGGATTGCTCGATACCACCAACCGGCCTCCATGCCGCTCGATAAACCCACGAGCAATAGGCAGCCCTAAACCGAACCCCTGGGCTTTGGTGGTGAACAGCGGATCGAAGAGACGGTCTATATCCTCGGTGGGAAGGCCGGGGCCGGTATCGGAAACGGTCACCCACACCGTCTGCCCCTCATCACTCAGGCCGGTGCGCACCGTTAAGCGCCCGCCGGGGGCAACCGCAGTCATGGCCTCCACCGCGTTGACCAGCAGTTTATTCAAAGCCCGGGCAAGCTGGGCCGGGTCTCCGTCCAGCAATGGCAAACCGGGGGTCAATTCGGTCACCAGTTCCACCGGGGCCGGCAAGGCCAGCTCAGCAAGCGTATCGCTGACCAGTTGGTTGATGTCCAGCGGACGCCGCGCAGGTTCCTTCACCATGACAAAGTCCATTAAATCGGCTATGACTGCACTGACCAGGGCTACCTCGTCCTCCATCAAGCACAGATGCCTGGTTATCTTCTGGTCAGTGTCGCCCAACCGCAGCTTCAGGTAGTAGGTGGAATTGCCTAGCACGGCCAGCTTGTTACGTACCAGATGGCCAATTTTGCGTACTAGCGGACCAAGTTGCATTGCCTGGGCAGTTTCTCCACCCCCAGGTGATTTATCACTGGTCATATCATCAGTTTACCCCAGCCCGCAGGTGACGGACCTAACTTGTGTTCGGCGGGGCCCCCGATCCTGCCGTCAGACAGGCTGAAGCCCGGGTGACGGGGGGCAGGAAATTGGCCCAGACGCCAGCTCTCAAGGACAGACTGTGGAAATAAGATTCAGCAACCGGTCCATAGCCAGTGGCTTGGACAGCACCTCGCGGACGCCCGCCCGCAGAGCTTCCTGAACCAGGTCACCAGTCGCATAGGCAGTCATCATGATCGCCTCAAGAGTCGGCCGCCGCTTTCTGATCTCATGATAGGCCTGCACCCCATCCATCCTGGGCATGCGCAGGTCCATCAGCACCAATCCAAATTCCTCTTTCTGCACGCACGCTACCGCCTCTTCACCATCGCTGGCGACGACGGTACGGTATCCCAACGCCTCCAGGATATCGGACAGTGTCTCACAAATGGCATCGTCGTCGTCAACAATAAGGATGTTTCGTTCAGCGCTCATGACTCCCCCCAACACCTCACTATCCGCCCGTAGCCATAATGGGCAGGCGCACCGTGAAGGTCGTGCCCTGCCCGACCAAGCTTTCCACCTCAATGGTGCCCTGATGCCGCTCCACAATGCCCTGACAAATGGCCAATCCCAGGCCCGTACCCCGTTCTTTGGTAGTAAACAACGGTTCAAAAAGCCGCTCCAGGTCTGCCGGCGGGATACCCACGCCGGTATCCTGGAAAGCGATTTCGACCCACTCGCCTTCCTGAGTGGTGGTGATGTACAGGATGCCACCATCAGGCATAGCCTGATAAGCGTTTACAATGAGGTTACGAAACGCCTGTTGAAGCTGTTGACCATCGGCCCAGATGTGCGGCAGGCCTTGCGCTCTGGTCCGTACCACTTTGACCAGCGATGGCATCTCTATATCCGCCAGGGTTTGATCCAACAGGCTTTCTACGTCCACTTCGACCCAGGTGGGCCTATGCACCCTGGAGAAGTCCATCAGGTCGGTGATAATCTTGTCCGAGGTCTCTATCTGCTGTTCCAGGATGCGCAAGTGCTTTTTCACCTTCTCATCGGCGTCCGCCAGCTTCATAGACAGGTAGTCCACCGATTGGCGCATTACGCCCAGGGGATGTCGCAATTCGTGAGCCACGCTGGTGCCAAGCTGTCCGATGGCTGCCAGCCGTTCCGAGCGCAATAAGCGCTCCTGAGCCTGCCGCAATTCACGGGTACGTTCTTCGACTCTCCTCTCCATGTGCCGGTAGAGCAGCGCATTTTCCCGGGTCACGGCCAGTTGTCCGGCCAGGGTGCTCAGCAGGGGCAGATGATCCTCGGTAAGGACCTGCCGTTGCGTGCCCCACACGTCCAACACTCCTAAAATCCGGTTGCCTATGGACAGAGGCACACATAATTCCCAGGTGGCGCCATTCCGCTCAGCGAAAGGGCTCAAAGGCCCTTCAGTAGCCATCAGAAGGCGACCCATATTGTCTTGAAGCACTTTGCTGATAGGTTCCTGAATGGTTATTGTCTGTTCCATACCCAGAGACATCCCCTGCAAAGCAGCCACTCCCAGGCGGTCGGGGGCAGACTCGGCGTACAATAGCACCACTCCGCCATCAGCCTCGGTCTCTCTGATTGCAAAGTCCAGGGCCAACTGGTTAAGTTCTCCCAGGTCCACCTCGGATGCCAATCGTTTGGCCACCTCAAACAGGGGCAGAAAGGCTTTCAGCCGGATATTTTCGCGGATCAAACGCCGCTTTTCCACGGCATGGGTTACTATGGTCAACAGATCCCCTATCTCGGTCGGCTTGAGCACAAACCCCTCAGCGCCAAACTGGATGGCCTTGATAGCCACATCCAGTGTTCCGTGACCAGTGATAATCACTGCCGCTATCTCCGGATCCAGGGACTTGGCCTGGCGCAATACTTCCAGGCCATCCATTCCTGGCATCTTTACGTCGGCTAACAGAATATCAAACCGCGTCGTGTTCAGCCGTTCTACGGCCTCCTCCCCGCTCAATACGCCCTCTACCTGGTACCCGGCATGTTTCAGCACCTCCGAGAAAAGGTTTACGATCAGGGGATCATCATCAACCACGAGTACATGCTCGTTCACCCTGAACCTCCATTACCCCCCATTCTTGCTCCTGAACTCCCTCCCCACTACTTATGATACACCACTCACGTGTTCATGTCAATCCCTCTCAAGATAACAGCCCTCTCCCTACCTCGACAATGTTAAATTCGGGCTTTTTGACCTCTCCTAACCCCTCCCTCAC